>NZ_JAIVFR010000317.1 GCF_020829685.1 Nostoc sp. CHAB 5715
AACCCCAGTAGGTCACAAAATCTTCTTCACTCAGCCATGGTGGCAGGTTAAGGACCATCTGGGCATACATCGGGGCAAAACCCGTGGTAGCCATATCATTGGCCATTAAATGAACCGACAACCAGGCTGATTCCTGCAGACCGAGAGATGGAATGAGCGACAGCGGGTCACTGGTCATGGCCAGCCCCAGGCCGTTTTTCAGATCAACCACCGACACGTCCGTCCCGAAAGCAGGCCCGGTGAGTACTTCCTGACGCTTAAATCCGCATTGCGGGCGGATGATCCTGTCAAAATCTGTATTCTCTATTTTTCCTGAAAGTGCCATGTTTTAATCATTAAACCTGACATAAAGTCCCAAAGCTTGTTTGATTACAGTCAATATTGGATAAATTGGTGTAATTATTCAAATTAGTGAGATGCCAAGCAAATTCTGGAGCATTAGTCATCACCCCTACAGGATTATCGTAAATACACTGTTTGCCTTGAAAATATTCAACAACGATACTTGCCCCTGTTGGATCATAAAAAACGCAATGAAGCGGAGTTGTATTGGACTGTAATGTGGCAAGAGGCGTGCAGTAGATTAGTTGGTGACTCAGGGCTGCTTTAACTTCAGCAACGGTTTTAAATTGTCCCAATGCCCAAGTGCCAATATCTATAAAGGCCAAGGATGTTAGGATTTTATCTTCTTCTATGGTTAGTCCTTGAGTCAAAGGAAAAGAATTTGCACCGAAGTTTAAGCCCGCTTCATTCAAACCTTGAATAACCTTTAAATCTTGATAGTTAGATTGATTGGCAGAGGCATCTGTCGTTAAAGTAATGCTAATAAATCCTTGACTTGTTTGGTAAGAAATTCCATTTTCCTTATTGGTAATGGCTGAAGTAAACTTTAATCCTTTGGGAAAGTAACTCAGTTGCCAAGGCAAGGCTCCGGCAAATTCCATTGTTCTACCTACATAGGTGCTACCTAACGCATCTAAAATAGAAAGTGATGTGCACATAATGTATTTATGTAAAGGTACTTTAAAGGCAATTCGATCTAAACATAGTTATTTTAAAATGACAACAAATAATATTACGTATTAATACGGAATTATTCGGTTAACTGAGGTGAAATAACTGTTGGTGCGGCAAATTGCTATAAATTTTACTTATAGCCATCCGATTTGATTTCTGAAATTACTTGCGTAGGTAGGGAACAGTGAACAGTGAATAGGGAAAAAAAGAAGGAAAGTACAGGTGTACTGAGTTTTTTCAGAAATCAAATACGAATCTAGAGAAAATAGGTATTATTTAGAACTAACTTTTACTGAGTGTCTAATTGGCGTAGGCGTAGCCCGCCCTTCGGCTACGCTCAGGACAGGCTCAGTGACCACCGTAGGCATCGCCCTTGAGCAAAACTTTGCGATTTACTGACATTATGTAGCTACAGGCGAAAAACTAAAATAAATAAGGTAATTCAATTTAGAGCATAAGACAATGCAGGAAATCAACATTGATGCCCGTGTAGATGAGAATGGTTTTCTCTACCTAAAAATGCCTCCAAGTCTTGCAGGTATGGAAATAAAAGGAAAACTATTGTATCAACTTCATCCTATTTCCTTCCAAAATATAAAAGCGAAAAAGATTGATATTAATGTTGTTCGCAGTATCTGTCATGAAATTAGAAATTTACCAACTCTTGATAGCAGAACACCCGATGAAATTATTGGCTATAACGAGTTTGGAATACCAGAGTAATGGTTATTGATACTTCAGTTATCCTCGCAATTATTTATGCTGAACCTGAAGAATTGATATTTATTCAACTAATTGACGAAAGCGAAGATTGCCTATTTTCTGCTCCGAGCTATGTTGAAGCTTCCATAGTTTTGGGTACTAAACATGGTCAGCAGGGTGTAGAAAAGTTGAATTTATTGATTCAAGCACTCTCCATAATTATCATACCTTTCAGTGCAGAGCAGGCACAGTTAGCCAGTGAAGCATTCTTGAAATTTGGTAAGAGTCGCCATCCAGCAAAGCTGAATATGGGAGATTGCTTTTCTTACGCTTTGGCAAAATCTACAAATCAGCCTTTATTATTCAAAGGTAACGACTTTATCCACACTGATATTAATCAAGTAAATTATTTTTAATGGAAATATGTCTCTTGCAGAACAAAAAACAAAGCTACGGGAAATTATTGAGAGCAGTAGGCGTAGCCCGTCGTCAACATCATAACTAGGTGATTCTGAATTCTGAATTCTGATTTCTGACTTCTGACTTCTTCTTCAATTGTATTTTACTCGTGCATCAAGACCATAAGAGCGGAGCATTTTCGTTACCCTCTCTGCTTGGGCGCGATCGCTAAATGCCCCAGCATTCACATAATCCCCTAGATGTGATTGCTCTGTAATAGCGTTGGGTATATATTGTTGTACTTTACTCAGAGTATCATTACTGGAAATTGGCACTATTACTCTGTAGGGATTATTAGCAACTAATGTGTTGCCATTAGTCACAGGTACAACGTAGCCATTGGTAGGAGGTAATGCATAGCGATTAGTGTCAGCTAATACATAATCATTATTTTGAGTATAATTACCCCCAGTTGAACCATTCAACCCTAATGCTTCCCAAGTTTCCCAATCTACATTTCCAGTAGAATTAATTCGAGAATATTGCTGGAATGCAATCACAGATTGTCTGGTGTAATCGTTGAAAAGTCCATCAGGATTAGTATTAGAAAAACCCAACTGCGCCAAACGTTCTTGAACTAATCTGACATTTTCTCCGCGATCGCCTACAGTCAGATAATTTCTGCTTGGTTGTTGAGTAGTATATCCAGGTGTGGAGGCTCTACGTACTGCCTCTAAAACTTGGGCATTGGCGATGCCATCAACAGGTAGGCGGTAATTTCGCTGGAATCGGGTGACAGCTTCTCTGGTCATTGGGCCAATATTCCCAGTCGCAGCAGTATTAAAATAACCTAGCTGCCGCAAACGCACTTGTAATTCTCTCACTTGTTGAGTTGAGAGCCTTGATCTGCCTGGAGTCTGAAAGGAACCCAGTAGTGTGTTCCAAGTTTGTTGATTCACAATCCCGTTAGCAGATATGCGATAATTTCGCTGGAATGCAATTACAGCATCTTTAGTCATTGGGCCAAAATTCCCAGTGGGATTAACATTCAAGTAGCCTAACTGCCGCAAACGCTGTTGTAACCTTGTGACGGCTGCACCAGTTTTGCCTTGAGAGAGAACAGGATATTGACCATTACTGGTATTCCTGCTAGAAGTTCTACTTTGACATGCTCGTTGCAAAGCTTTTTGAGTAGTAGCACCCACAACACCATCAGCAGGGATTCTATTGGCTTGCTGGAATTTGATCACAGCATTCTGAGTCAAGCTAGCAAACTTGCCACTCACCGGGCCTTTAAAGTAGCCTAACTTTTTTAAACACCTCTGGCTACTGCTAACTTCAGTGCCATTACTTCCTATTTTCTGAAGTGCTAAAGCTTGTCCAGCGATACTCAGAAGCCCGGTAATCAGTGCCACAGACAGAAGACGCATCGCTGCACCACTAGATAACTTTTTCCAATTCAAAAATTTGAAATTAGCTACGGTAGGAACAACCTTGACGCTTTCGGATGTCTCGTAGACTGAGGCAAGCTTGGTTAAATAGCTATCTACCCCTGTTTCCACTTGTTTTTTTCAAGTTATGACTATACAGAATTATACCAGTTTCTCTACGTTATGTTGATTTTTTGGTAACAGCTTACATCTCCTTTTCGGTCTTGCCTTCCTGTTTGTTATCAAACAGAATAAAGGCGTCAGTCGTCAGAATACAGGAAAGGTATTCTGACTGAAAAAGCGGATGAATAAGCGGCGTTTTTGCACCCCCACAAAACTAGAATTTTTGGTGGTCAACAAGACAGTCGCGGGTCTGAATTCCCAAATAAATTGATTTTGATACCATTTCACAAAAAATATGATACGAATGTAGGTTGGGTTGAGGGACGAAACCCAACATCTAAAAGTCTTGTAATTGTTGGGTTTCACTCCGTTCAACCCAACCTACGCATCTGTTTCATTTTTTTCTTGAATTGGTATGACTACTAAATTCTGACTTCTGAATTCTTATTCAAAGGCGTTCAGTCTGCTGATTACTATTGATTATTAGACATCTCTAAAAAAGATTCTCAAACCCTTCTGCTCTCTAGGAAAAACCTAATTTTTGAAAATGTCTAATGATAAAAAGTGCCATTCTTAAAAGGATACAGAATCAAATCTCCATTTGAGTTTCTCACAATTAAATCTGGAATTCCATCTCCTGTCCAGTCAACAGGAAAGTAATGGGTGGAGTTCCAACCGTTACCGACTTGTATTGGACCTCCACCGTTATAAAAAGTGCCATTCTTAAAAGGATACAGAATCAAATCTCCATTTGAGTTTCTCACAATTAAATCTGGAATTCCATCTCCTGTCCAGTCAGCAGGAAAGTAATGGGTGGAGTTCCAACCGTTACCGACTTTTTGTTGAGCATAAGCAGGAGATTCGGATAAGAAAACAGGAAAAATCAGCAAGGAAGCGAGAAAGGAGATCCAGGGTTTCATATTCATATGTAAGAGACTCCTTGTTTTTGGCTTGGTGGCTAACTATAGGACTCATATTTGATTTTTGAAATACACGTAGTGACGTGACAAGGTTAGAATGATGCCATTTGTAGTAGGGTGTGTTGTGCTGAAAGTTAATGCCATAACGCACTCTACATATACTTAAATTTTTTCAAGAATCAAATCGAAGTCTTATAGTTATTATACTGAGAGTTATTGTTCATTAACTTTTTCAGTATTACCTGCTTTCACCCAACCTTCTTGTTCGCTACCTTCCAAACGGATCTTTTGCCAGGATTTGTCCTCGCTTTCTGACAAAATAATAATTTTTTGATTAAAACCAACCCCACCAATCTTTTCAGCTTCTTGATTTGGTTGCGATCGCAAACTCAAGCCTTCAGACCAACTAACACGCCCTCGGTAAGCTCCCGATGGCAATGGTTTTGCTGATGGGGTAGCCTTTGGTGATTCTGTGGGAGCGGAGGTTGAGCTTGGAGACGATTCAGTCTTTGTCCCAGGTTTAAGAGTGGATTTAGCTCCTCCAGGCTCAGTTGCTTTGGGAGCTTGGGCTTTCACTGAGGGACTATCATTAGAAAAAACCGGTTTGGCAGGGGGTATGCCGGTGCGATTCATGAAATAGAGTGCAATTGCAGCGCCGCCACCTATTAAGACAGCGATCGCTAAGAAAAACCCAAGTATAAACTTTATTAAGCCAGACAACATAGTTAAAACCTGATCACCAATGGTCAATAGTCAATAGTCAATAGTAATTCATGATTAACTGTTGACTATTGACTAGCAATTATTAACTAACCAATTATTGTAGCTGCCGTTGAATGCGTTCACGTATTGCGCCGGAGGCGTTCGCTTAAAGGATTGTGTTTAGATGCTAAACGCGCTCTCCCAGCAGCAGCCCATTCTTGGAGTTGCTGAATTTGCTCTACAGCAGTTCGTGCCAAGGGGATGATTTGACTGGCTGCTTCTAAAATGTCGTCAGTAGTAAAGTCGCGGTTTTGGCTAAATCCAATATGCATCGCTTCAATTAAAGTTTGCTCAATTTCTGCCCCAGAAAAATCGGGCGTTTCATAAGCTAACCTTTCGATGTCATAACTTTTTAAGTTATGGGGGCGCAATCGGGATAAATGAACATCATAAATTGCTTTTCTCTCTTCTTGGGTGGGCAATCCCACAAAGAAAATTTCATCAAATCGCCCCTTACGCAGCATTTCCGGCGGTAAGGCTTGGATGTCGTTGGCGGTGGCGACAACAAAAACAGGTGAGGTTTTTTCGGCTAGCCAGGTAATAAAAGTACCAAACACACGGCTGGCTGTTCCTGCATCACCTTTGCTACCAAGTCCGGCAAAGGCTTTATCTATTTCATCAATCCACAAAATACAGGGAGCTAGGGCTTCAGCTACTTGGATCATTTGGCGAGTCCGAGATTCTGATTCACCCACCAAACCACCAAATAACCTTCCCACATCCAAACGTAGCAAGGGTAAATGCCAGTGATGAGCGATCGCTTTTGCTGTTAACGATTTACCAGTTCCCTGAATACCCACCAACATTAAACCACGGGGGTGCGGTAATCCGTACTGTCGCGCTCGATCGGTAAATGAACCTCCCCGGCGAATCAACCAATCTTTTAAGTTATCCAGTCCGCCGATATCAGAAATTTGCTCAGTGGCAGGGTAGAAGTCCAAGATTTGGGTTTGGCGGATAGTTTGGCGCTTTTCTTCCAAAACCAGATCCACGTCTTCTGGTCGCAATTCTCCGTGGGTTGCGATCGCTTTTGCCAAAACTCGGCGAATCCGTTCCATTGAAAGCCCTTGACAAGAGCGCACTAAGTCATCTAAAACTTTGCCAAAAAGGGAGTTACCAGTACTTTGTAATAAGCGTTCCACCTCAGTTTTAATTTCTGGGGCGGCGGGTAAGGGAAACTCAACGACTGTCAGCACTTCGGTTAAGTCGTCAGGAATAGCAATGCGCGGCGACAGGAGGACAATATTTTTTGGTTGCGACTTGAGAAGCCTAGACAGGTTGCGGAGTTTGCGGGCGATCGCTACATCATCTAAAAAGCGATGATAATCTCGGAGAATCAATACCGCAGGTGCAGAAGCTGGTAATTTTTCGATGAATTCTAAAGCTTGCAACGGGTTACGCCGCCCAAACCCAACATCATTGGGGTTTCCTTGGTAGCCATCGACAAAATCCCAAGTATACACTGGGCGATTACCCTGGTTGGTTGCTTCTTCCCGGATAGCTGCTTCTACCCGTTCTTCCTCATAAGTAGGAATATAAATTAAAGGGTAGCGGGCGCGTAGTAGCAGTTTAAACTCTTCACGGAAGTTCATATTTAGCTATCATTATTAGTTCTTCTTTCATTGTTCAGGTTTGTATCGCCTCTAACAACTAAAAAACCAACATCTACCAGTTCATAGCGGTTGCCAGTGCGATCGCTCTATAGCAATCCGATTTGATTTCTGAACTTCTTTGTGTAGGCAGGGAGTAGGGAGTAGGGAGTAGGGAGTAGGGAATCAGCCTTTTCGAGTTGAGGGCGAGTTATTTCAAAAATCAAATAGGAGTC
>NZ_JAIVFR010000318.1 GCF_020829685.1 Nostoc sp. CHAB 5715
CAAAGATGCCTCATTAAGATTTCCTAGAGCATAATTGCGGTCAAAACCATGTTGCATTGGCACGACTGTTCCATCTGCTTCGATAATTAGGGGTGACACGAGTTCAGCAAAGCTGTAGTCTTCTTGATTTATTAGCGATTCCTCTGCAAAAAAGCTACCGGGATTTGAACGCAGCAAATCTTGGTGAGTTAAATCAATCTGAACAAACAGCTTTTCACCAAGGGCTTCTCGCAGACGCATGGCTTTTAGGTAAGTATAGGATAAGATGCTTGGATTGGGTCTATATCCGACGAGGCTTTGGGTAGCATATCCGACTTCTGCAAGTGGATGAATCTGCAATAATTTTGCCCCTTGCTCCAAGGCGAAGTTTGCAACGCAGTCTAACTCCCGGAAATTTTGTTTTGTGAGTGTAAAGATAAACCCGAATGGGATACCAGATTGGCGAACCCCTTCCAGTCGAGCCGCCATTTTTTCAAAAGCTTGCTCGGAAGAACGCATACGGTTATGGGAGGCTGGCATTCCATCAAGACTAATGGCGAGTAAATCAACCGCTCCAGTCAGCTGCTTTAAGTGTCGCTCGTCTAAGAGTATACCGTTGGAAGTGACCGTTGTATGCATCTGGCATTGATGAGCCTGTTTTAGCAGTTCGGGTAGAGGTTTGTAGACAAGAGGTTCTCCTCCTGAAAAGCTGGCAATGGTATACCCTTGTTCACTTGCATCGATAATTGCTTGTAAAAGGAGCGGGACACTGAGTTGGTCACGCTCCTCTGGGCCAGAAGAAGAGTAACAATGGAGACAGCGCAGATTGCACCGTCTGGACGGGTGGATTTGCAGAATGCGGTTAAAGTTTCCAGTAGATACCATATCCTTACTAACTCCAATTACTCTTTCTGAATCTAAAACTCTATGAAGCTTTGCAATGGTTAAGGGAAGGATTAAAAAGGAAAATCCATCGCCACCCCTTTTCTTTGACTTCTCGAAGAAGTCTTAAGATTTCAACCCCTGCTTAGAAATATCTTTAGAGATATCTAGCGCGTTGGACTTAAAGATGGCGGGAATCCCATAAGGAAAAGGCTTATCAGGGATTACGATATCTGGAGGGTTATCTAGCTCCTTGATCTTGGAGATGGGCAAGGCGGGAATCCCATTAGGAAGAGAATCATTGGATTTTGGGAAACTGAATCCTCCTTTCACCTGTTCTAGTTCTTGTAGTTCTTCTGGGGTTAGCTCCATAAACAATTCGTCGCCTTGAATGCTTTGCACTTCCAGACGGTTTTCCATAATATTCTCCTTTGTTTTTATACTAAGTGCGTAGGCATAGCCCGTCGTAGAAATCGCTGATTTGTGTGAGCGATCTGAACAGGTTTAATTTCATTCCCCTCTGAAGAACTTACGCAAATTTACTATTGAAATTACAAATATTTATATTTACAGGCACTATTTGGCAGCCTATCTACGCAATTTCATAATTCCATAACTTATGGTGATGCGATCGCTCCAAGTGTCGGCAAAGCGATCGCTCATTTCTCACGCTGAGTCAGCTTGTACTCTATCTGCTGTAGTGCTGATCGCCACACATCATAACCCTCTTGAGACAGGTGCAACCCATCTGTTGTCAACTCTGGGCGCAAATTGCCTTCCATATCGGTAAACCAACTATAAATATTTAGATAATTAGCGCCTTCTTGTTTGGCAATCTGGGTTAGTTGTGTGTTGATGTGACGAATGCGGCTATTGGAAAGTTTTGCTAGGCGAGTTGGCAAAATTGATTGGACAATGATTTGAGCTTTTGGGTGAGTCTGCCGTAAGCGACGGATAATCCGGCGATAGTTACGCAAAATTGTGTCATCACTAGCGCCTTTGCGTAAGTCGTTAATCCCAGCCATGACATAAATCACATCGGGTCGCGTTGCCGAAAATGCCCCCAATCTTTTTAAAACGCCACTGGAAGTATCTCCCGATATGCCTTGATTCAGCCACAATTTCCCAGTAGGCAGTTTTTCTCTAGGAAACCACATGCTCAAAGAATCACCAACTAAGATACTTAGATGATTTGCACCTTGACCTTGAGCGATCGCTCTCGCTTCTAAAGTTAATAAACTTTTCCAGTCATCATAAGTTAATTGACGCTTCTTGATCGACTCCCACAATGATTGCAAATTATCACTATTTACGCGTGTATAAATCTGACCTGTTTTCAGAGCCGCCAATCTTTGGTAGTAAAGTTGATTGCCAGATGTCAATGAGAGACTAGTTGTTTGGGCGCTGGGGTTGAGTGATGGCTCTGTTGGGGCTGGTAATCCCTGACTACTGAGTTCTGGTAAGCTCTTAATGTTTTTCTCACCTGCTGTTGGCTGCAAACTTTTTAGGGGTTGGAACGCTTGGCCGCTGAGTTCTGCTAAGGAGAGATCAACGCTATTGATAATTTTTGTACTGACTATTGCCTGTGAACCTTGTTTTAAATCCCACAGAGATCTAGAATTTTTTGGCAGGACAATCGACAAATGTGGAAGAGCCAATGCTGGTATTACTAATACTGTTAACAAGCCTGCTGCCAACAGATAAGGGTCCCTCATCGCTTTGTCTCTCCTCTACTCACTGCTTTTCCATCTCACAGCATTAGTTGCCTGTATTCAGGAAAATTTTACTTCGGTTAAGTTATTATTCTTATTTAAACTGTATAGTTCTGTAAAGCCTGTTAACGAGATTATATTAGACAATTTACGATCTCTTTAAATTACGGTTTTCCCGGTGGTATACAAATTTTATTTGTGAGGATAGTTGTACTGAAAGCCCTATTTTCACAAACCGACTATTTTTTATAACTCAGTTGCCACAAATATTGCAAGTGTGTACAAACTCAGCAATTAGTAGGTGATTTTTGAGTATGTCAGGACAGAGGTTTTGGCTTTTGCCGTTGCTAATATAATAAATAACCATTTGATTTTAGGTTTAAAAATTTCAGTCAATTGTGGCGATCGCATGAGACTTTACTAGTTCGAGGGGGGATAGCTTTTTAATTTCTCAAATGAAATTGAGCGTTGCAAATGCGTCAGTTCTCAAATATGGAATTAGTCAGATTAAAGATTCGATAACTAGCATCAGACAAGGAGCGACACTCAAAGAAGTTTCTGACCATTTTGGGTTAATTTACAGCACAGTTAGAAGTTATGCCCGTAGATCCTCAATCAAAAAGGTTTGGGATAACTCTAGAGCTATCTATAGCACTGTTAGACACTATACCCGTTATTCTGGGATAATAAAAGTTAAATTTATTTTCATCCAAAAGTAGGCTCTTACCTTTGATGCCATAATTGAGGTTTTGATATAAATTGTCCAGTTGTAGGACACTGCCCTGCACTTAGAAGGTTACTCTCTACATACCTAATTTTAAATTAATGTTTACTTATTGAAGTATGAGTTGAAACACATTTAAATTAAGTTTTAACTATATAAAATAACTTCATGGGAGGTGCTAAGATTTAGGCTTAATCATTAGTGTTTTTCTTTTATTCCGTGGCTAGAGCTAGTACAGCGATTGGTGTGAGTCCCATTATTAAAGAGATTGTGCAAAGACAGGCACATTCGACACGTTTGACCCTGAAAGAAGTTATTCTCATGGGGATGTTAGCAATTGACAAACTAGATGATCAAGGTCGTCAAGAGTTAGCGGATCAAGTTCATCAAATGCAGGTGAATGGAGAAATTTAAGTAGTTATGAGTTAGGAGTTATGAATTATAGATTTTAACTCCTCAGTCCTGGCTCTTTACTTAATGTGATTATTAAGTAAATCGATAACGACTTCCCATTACATAATCCTTGTTAATTTCAAAAGATATCCATCGGCGTTGCAAAGTCTGTGCCACAAATCCGCTTGTGTTAAGTTATAAAATTTTCTCGTTTTTTATAGTTATATAGGATTCCTATTTGATTTTTGAATAAACACCGTACACCTCGAAAAGCCTGATTCCCTACTCCCTACTCCCTATTCCCTACTCCCCGCCTACGCAAATAATTTCAAAAATCAAAGCGGATTACTATAATTATACAATATACCAATAATTAGAGAAACAATAATTGGTATTAAAATTGGAATAGCAACTATAAGTCCCCACTTCCCAAATTTTATTTCCTCACCCTCAGATTTTAAAAACGCAATCCAACCTACAACTCCCATCAAAACCCAAATACACCCAAAGCCAAGGAATATAACAAACACTGAATCTTCCATTTTCACCAATTCAATGTATACAAAAAAGATTTCCTTAAATTGTAACTAAATGACCATCAACTATTTTTGCTAAACTTGTACGAAACTGGCTAAAATCAAAAGCTTCAATAGTTTTTTGTTGTAAGTATTCTGGTTGGTAAATTACTGGGTTATAGTAATTGCCTTGCAGGATTTGAATTAGATTATCGGCAATTTCTTCAACGTTATCGGGATCAACTAAACATCCCAATTTCCCCTCAGCCAAGGGTTCTATGGAACCATCTTGTTTACCCGCCAGCACAGGTTTACCACAAGCTAACGCTTCTAGATAAACAATTCCAAATCCTTCTTTTTTACTCGGTAAAGCAAAAACATCGCAAAGATTGTAATAATCACACAATTCTTCATCTGGTACAAATCCTGCTATAGTGACACAATATTGTAGATTTAAGTTGCTAACTAAAGCTTGAATTCGAGGTATATCATCCCCTTTCCCTACAAGGATGAAGTGAACATTAGGGACATGCAGGCGCACTTTAAGTAAGGCATGAAGCATTTGATCATAACCCTTGTATTTTGCCATGCGTCCCATCCGCGTTACTGTTAGAATTACAGGCTGTTTATCTGTTAAATTATATCGTTTGAGCAAGTAGTTAGGCTTAGGATTTATTTTAAATTTATTAGCATCAAACGTATTAGCTAAAATGACTATTTTCTCAGCGTCAATGTTTTTATATTGAAGCAAGCGCTGGCGAGTGTAATTACTAACACTAATAATTTTATCTGCATTTCCTAATGCTAATTTTGTAGCATTATTTTCAATATCCCAAACTTCTAAGCCATGAGCAACTACCCAGTAAGGAATCCCAGTAAGAAGTTTTAGAATATAACAAGCAGTGGTATAGTTAACATGAGTTGATATGACTATAGTGGGACGTTGGATAATAGCCAAAATAATTATTTTGGTTGCAAATAAAATAGTTTGCAATAATCTTGGTAAATCTCCGAAATAATGGAACTTTGTTAAACTTAAAAATTGCAAGTTTTGCTGCTGTCTTAAATTACGCTTGTCATACTTTAAAAACACATCATAATTAGCATCAATATATACCTCTTGTAAAGCTTTCAACAAAAATTTTGAGTAAACTTGAATACCTCCCTTAAAATCAAATATATTCGGAAATATTAAGTAAAAATGATGTTTATCAATCATAGCTTTTTTGGAAGTTTTGAATAATTTCAGGCTTTAATTGCATAACAAAATCTTTTCGAGAATTAATACCTGCTGCTATAAAGTAAAACTCAATAGTTGTAAAAATATAGTCTTCCGCAAAAAAATCTGGCATTTGAGACGCTAAAAACATAATCATCGGAACAGTAACTAAAGAATTAGCATATTTAAGTTTAAGTGTTATTTTTACTAAAAAATTAGTAAATAGTAATAATCCCGGAATTCCTTGTTCTGCTAACACATTTAAAAATATATTATGTGCATGATAACCTTTATGTCCCCAAACTTTTACTCCTATCTGTTCTGGAAAAACTCCTATGCCTATACCAGTAAGTGGATTTTTAATAGTTTCATTAATAGCTGCCTGCCATATTTCAAACCTTGACAAGCTTGTTCTTATTATAGTATTAAACATTTTTTTATTTGGATTTACTAAATTTGAATTTTCTGAAAATACATTAATTAATGGAAATATTTTACTATCTGCCAAACCAATTTTCTGTGTAGAAACTGGTATGGTTACAATGCATAAAAATAAAAAGCTAGTTAAATAAATCATTTTTCTAAAACTAATAATTTTATATATTAGCAAAAGAAACATACCAAGCATGAAAGTTAACCAACCATTTCCACTTGCAGACAAAGCTAAAGAAATTATAAAAATTAATTCGCTTACATATAATTCAATTTTAGAAATCTTATTCTGCTTTTCTAAAATCAGGCTTAAACATAATCCAATGGCTAATATTACCCCAAACTGATTAGGGTTTTGCATAATTGACCCAATCTCGGGATAAAAGCTGGGGAATTTTAATAATTTGAAAATCCAGTGGTTGGGAAGTAAAACTTCTAAAAAACCCAAAACTGCAATTATCTGTAGTAAATATAATATGCAACGATAGTAAAATGTTAAATTTGTATTATTAAAAGTTAACACTAAAAAAGCAAAAAATAATATATAGTAAATTGAATATTTTATACTATAAGTAATAGCAATATTTGGAAATTGACTCATTAATGAGGAAAGCCACATCCACAAATACATTAGAGTTATAGATATCAAAATGACTTTATGCTTTTTAACAACTTCTGGTATAGATTTTAAAGACAAACTAATTACACCAAAGCTAAATGCAGGAAGTAATAAATAATGAATACCAATATTTATTCCAGGAAATTTAATCCGCCCTAAAAGTGAAGCAAATAGTATGAGCAGGAAAAATATATTAATCATAACCTTGTCGTTGTGGATACTTTTTTGACAAAAAAACGCTAAATTAAACCCACATTCGCAAGTTTAAGCAGAGATTATGATATTTTGTCTCAGCTAAGAGGATGTTTTAAAAGTCCGATTCTAGGTATCAAAACGTTTTAGATCCTCCTAAATCCACGCCAGTTGCTCATGGGGGAAACCCCCATGCGCTAAAGCGTCTCCCCTTGGGAGAAGACCGCACTGGCTCCCTGATAAATTGGGGGACTTTGATTCTTCCCCCTTTTTAAGGGGGGTAGGTGGGATCAATAAGTACCTAAAATCACAGTAAAATACTTTTAAAACATCCTCTCAAATACTGAGTACGTAAAGAATATTATCATATTACAGCCATTGACGATGTACGTAAACTTAAGAGCGATCGCCAGCCTCTAGATTTACCAAAAATAACCATCGGTGAAGCTCTGAAAGCTAAACTAGGAATGGAGTTTGGTTTGCAAATTTCATTTTTGAGAAATCCCAATTA
>NZ_JAIVFR010000319.1 GCF_020829685.1 Nostoc sp. CHAB 5715
GATATCGCTAAAACGCAGGATACCGTGAAGCAACATACCCGTGAAACTATCCACAGATGCTTTTAAATCTATATCTGAGGATACCGTGCCCTTTTCTTGACTCTTTTGCAAGTACACAACTAGCTGCTCACGCAGCGATTTGTCAGTTTCGTATAAAATCAGACGGGCGGCTTGAGGATGTCGCTTCGCTTCCCCAATAAATGTCCGAATCAGGTCTTTATGCTCTTCTATCATCTGGTTGCAAAGCCTTGCATAATTCTTAAGGTCAATGTATAGGTCTTGAGTCCAGTCCCCGTGATCGGTTAAAGCTTCTGTTTGTAAAGCGATCGCTTCGGTAATCACAGCAGCTAGTAGTTGCTCTTTGGTCTGGAAATGACGAAATAAAGTTACCTCATTGACCGCAGCAACACGAGCAATTTCTCGCGTTGTCGCTCCAGTTAAACCTGCTGTTGCAAACACCTGAGTTGCTGCCTCGATCAAGCGTGCATGAGTTTGTGCCGTCCTTGATGCTAAGTTTTTCATAAGCGTTTGCAAGTGCTTGCTTGCATTATAACCACATAAAAGATGAGACTAGTATAAGTTACAGATGAGTTTATCGCTCTTAAGTATTAGTGAATACTGATTTTAGGGAAAAGAAAAGTATGAAAAACTCCACCCACAAGGGGATGGAGTTTTTGGGCATGGGGAACAGGGCATGGGGCATGGGGAAGAGTCACCAATGCCCAATGCCCAATGCCCCAAGTCGACGGGCGGCTGTTCCTCTCCACCCACAAGGGGATGGAGTTTCCCGCCGACTTCCAATGAAGCGATGCCAACTCTTGGAGAGGCTACGCCTACGCTGTTAATTGAGCTTTATTAAGCAAGGTTGTAAGTTTCATCAAGTTATCCTCACCAAGAACGACGTGCAATTAATAAGTGTTCTCTAGAATCGTATTTTTGAGCAGTCTTAACCTCCTACACTTAGGTCACCCGATCGGTTGATTTTCAACTCACCCGAATGGGTGATTTAATTTTTCCTAATTACGGTTTTGTCTTCCCAGTTGCTTAATGTTACCTAATTAACCAGGGCTATTTCATTCTCATCTAGCCCGCCTCAGAATAAATTCTGAGGCTAATAACAAAAGTCGTCTAAAGACGACTAAGAAAGGTTTTTAGTCCACTTTAGTGGACTTAAGCTATGAGCCGCGGAACTTTACTTCTGGGCGGTTTATGTTTAGAACGAAATAGCCCTGCCTAATTAACAAAGCATCCCATTTTTGGAAAAAATCTCCAGTATCCAGACATATTAACCATCCACAACTGATTTCTTGGAATTCAATTTCGGCAAGATACCTAAAGTTGATTTTCGGTTAGCAACAATATGAGAAAGCAGCCCTTCATATCGATTAAGTGCTTGCTCCAAGGAATAGTTTTCTTCGGCAAACTGTCTTCCTGCATTACCTAGACTTGTTCCTAGAGTAGGATTAGTATATAAATCATGCACCGCAGCAGCCATTGCATCGGGTGATTCTGGCTCAACAATTATCCCACCACCACTGAGTTTGATTGCTTTTGCAGCAGTACCAGTAGCGGGAACTGAACCCAAAATCGGGCGACCACTCGCCAACAGTAGTGGTATTTTTGAAGGCATATTGAACGAAATCACATTGCGTTTTTGCACAATCAACCCAACATCAGATGCTGCTAGCATTTCGGGTAGTTTTTCTCGCGGCTGCAACGGTAGCAGCAAAACATTATCTGCTCTATTTAAAAGACAATATTTTTGCAACCTTTGTAATGCTATTGATTCACCAACGATGACAAAGACAATCTCCTTTATATGACGTAAGCAAACTGCTGCTTCTATTACTGTTTCTAAACCTTGCGTTAGAGCAATGTTGCCCGAATAAAGTACTACAAATTTCCCATCAAGTTGATGGCTAGATATCCAGGAATTGTTCTGTTTTGGTAAGGGACAGATGAAATTTACATCCACCCAATTGGAAATACAAACAATTTTATTAACAGGTACTCCCTTATTCACTAAATTATCACGAAACCCATCGGCAATTACACTAATAGTGTGTGCAGACCGATATGCAAATTTCTCTAAGGCTGCAAGAGTTTGGATCATCCACTTGTTCTTCAATAGCCCTATACGTACCGCAGCTTCTGGTAGAATATCTTGCACATTCAGAACTACTGGGCAGTTGTATAACCAACCAAATATTGTTACTGGTAAAGTACCGAAAAGAGGTGGAACTGTTAAGATAATAACATCGGGGCGTCCACCTTTAAAGGCTTGGGGTAAGCTCGTAAAAACAAAGCTCAACTCTAGCAACAGCCGATCTAACAGATTCGGTTTAGATTTAATTCGCAGGTAACTTCGTTCAATGGTGACGCCATTTGTTTGTTCAGTAACGTACCACTTACCGCGATACTCATCGTAAATTTCGCGCTGAGGATAGTTGGGCATTCCCGTAATCACCCGCACTTTGTGACCTCGTTTTACTAGTCCTTCTGCTAATTCAGTCATTAACGGAGCAATACCAATTGGCTCTGGATGATAGTTATAGGAATAAATCAGAATGTGCATGAGCTATTTGTGAATTTTGTGAAGACAGCCGGATATAATCAGAATTTATTCCTTAATAGTCAGTATGGGCTGCTACTTTTATTACTTCTTTTAATTTGTAAATTTGCTTCATTAACAGTGCATTAAACATTGTTGATGAATTTTTTAGTGGTTTTTAAAAGAGAATTTTTATACTGCATAAAGCACTTAAAAATCAAAATATCACCTTGTGTAATTAACTTAGGTTCTTAGAGGTGGTTTTAAAAGTTCCAGAAGGGAAGGTATAATTTTCTGGTTCTGACTTGGATGAACTACAACGAAAAAACAAAGTTTCACCTATGTACTGAAATGCTTCACTGTGTTCACCATCAGAGTAAAATACCCTTTTAAAACATCCTCTTCTAGACATAGTTTTTAGTTTCTGGTTATTTATGACAATATTTGTCCTGGTTGTTTCTGAACTAATGCCTAAATTTACACTTGGGGGATTGTACCATCATATTCAAGCTCGTGCATATAACCCGCATTCCGCCCTTTAAACTGGCACATAGTGTTGATGACCAATCAATGAGTTTGAATGATAGCCCTACCAGTTCACTGAATTAGTAGGGCTAGAATAGAGATTCAGTAAATTTGGCAAGCTCTGACTAGAAAGCCCTAATTTCTAGCAAGAGGCTTGCTTTTTTTTCAAAGATGAACTTACACCCAACGCAGCAAATGCTAGCAAACCCAACAGAGAAGCAGGTTCAGGAACTTTGGATACCCGAATAGAGCCAGAATTTTGATCTAATGTTCTAAATGCTGACTGCTGATCGATATCCTGACGTAAGAACAAAGAGTCGCCAACCGTTCCCTGAAAGTAATATTCTCCAATTACACCCGTTCCTCCTGCTATATCAAAGGGGCCAAACAATGTCTGAGTGGAAGTATCAAAGTTGAATTTAAAGAAATCAGATTCTGACACTCCACCAGCAACGGTGTTATAAGTTCCCAGAAGATTTTTAGATGGATCTAAGAAGGAGACATTCAAGGATTGTAAAAAGTTGGTTGCTCCACTACCACTTTCTGAAATAATTGTAGGTGCTGTAGTTTCGTCGTAGCTGAATGAACCTGTTGCTGAGTAACCAGCATCACCTAGCCAGTTAAAGTTTAACTCAATAGCCTGGGCTGGGTTGTTAGCAGCAGCGATCGCAACACTAAAAGCAGCACTGGTTGCTGCGATCGCGGCGATTTTGGCGAAAATGTTTTTCATTCCTATAACTCCAAAGTTGATTTAAATGATGCATATATCAATGCATCAAACAAAACTAAGCTTACGATAGAAACATCTGTACGTAAATACCGCATAAAATATGGTAGGAAATATAATGAATCAATGAAAAGAAACACTTTTTTATGAAGTTTTGGAGAAAATGCCAAGTTTATAGCGATGTCTTACGACAAGCCGCAACTCTACCAGACGCACTCGCGTTTGCGTCTACGCTCCTTTGTTTTGTATGGAATACACTCTGACCTAATTTCCATTCCTCATTTATCTATAGGATTTTCCCCTTGTCCTGTTCAATGACCGATTAAGCTAAAAATCACGAGCGATCGCTTGAGAATAACTGATAAAGTTGAGCTACGCAAAGTTGAAAACAGTGTTATATGCCTGCGTTTCTATTAGAAGTTGGTACAGAAGAACTACCTGCAAGTTTTCTCAGTGATGCTTTAGTGCAATGGCAGGAGCGCATTCCCCAAAGCCTGGAAGCAAACAGCCTTAAGGGTGAAAGTGTCCAGGTGTACGGTACTCCCCGGCGTTTGGCGGTAGTGATTAAAGGTTTACCATCCCAGCAACCAGACCGAGAAGAAGAAATTAAAGGGCCCCCCGCCCAAGCCGCCTTTAAAGATGGTCAGCCGACAGCGGCAGCAGCAGGCTTTGCCAGAAGGCAAGGGGTGGAACTGGATGCGCTGTTTGTTCGCCCCACTGACAGAGGGGAATTTGTCTTTGTGCAAAAAAGAATTTCTGGCCGTCCTGTGGCAGAAATTTTGACAGAACTAATTCCCCAGTGGATTTGGGGTTTAGAAGGTAAGCGGTTGATGCGTTGGGGGAATGGGGATGCGAGGTTTTCCCGACCAATTCGCTGGCTGGTAGCTTTATTAGACGATACGATGCTACCTCTAGAATTAGTAAATGGTTCTAAAACGATTCAGAGCGATCGCATTTCTCAAGGTCATCGGGTCTTACATCCTGAACCTGTGACAATTGCCCAAGCTACTGATTATGTTACCGCTCTTAAGTCTGCTTATGTCAACGTTGACCCAGAAGAACGGGCAAATATTATCAAAGAGCAAGTAAAAGCAGTAGCAGAGAATTTAGGCGGGTATACGGTAATTTACCCCGATTTGTTAGAGGAAGTAACCAATCTCGTAGAATATCCTTCTACAGTTGTCGGTAAATTTGAACCAGAATTTTTGGAATTACCAACTGAGGTAATTACTGAAGTCATGGTTACTCACCAGCGTTATTTCCCTGTCTTCAAACCAGATAGTTTTGAGCAAGAATTATTGCCCAATTTCATCACCATTTCTAACGCTGATCCCAAGAAATCAGATATTGTTGCCGTCGGTAATGAAAGAGTAATTCGTGCCAGATTAGCTGATGGCAGATTTTTCTACGAAGCTGATTTAACTAAGCCGTTAGAAAGCTTTTTACCACAGTTAGAAAAAGTTACGTTCCAAGAAGAATTAGGTTCGGTGCGTACCAAGGTAGATAGAGTAGTTAAGATTGCCGAGCAAATAACCACCCAATTAGAATTAGCGGAAAATCAAAGCCAAAAAATCCAACGTGCTGCTTTATTATGTAAAGCAGACTTGGTTACTCAAATGGTGTATGAATTCCCCGAATTGCAAGGCATTATGGGCGAAAAATATGCCTTAGCCAGTGGTGAAGATGGAGAAGTAGCAAAGGCAATTTATCAACATTATTTGCCCACAGGAGCCAGTGATAATTTTCCCGAAACACTCACTGGTCAAATTGTCGGTTTGGCAGATAGATTAGATACCTTGGTGAGTATTTTTGGTTTAGGTTTAATTCCCTCCGGTTCTTCTGATCCCTTCGCCTTGCGCCGTGCTGCTAATGCTGTAGTTAAAATTACTTGGTTTTATAATTTGCCGATAAAATTAGATGATTTATTAGCGCAAATATCCACAGATTTTGCAGCGAAATATAATAAAGAGCAGGCATTATTAACCGCAGCATTACAAGAGTTTTTCTTACAACGCATCCGCACTTTACTACAAGAAGAAAAGCAGATTGATTACGACTTAGTAAATGCAGTTTTGGGAGAAAATGATCCAGAATACACAGAACGGGCGTTAAAAGATTTATTGGATGTACGCGATCGCGCCTTATACTTACAACAAATCCGCAACGACAGTACTTTAGATAACATCTACGAAACCGTTAACCGTTCCACACGATTAGCCGCCCAAGGTGATTTGGATACAAAACAGTTAGAACCGACAACCGTAGTTCGTCAAGAATTATTCCAAAAGCCCTCTGAAGTAGCTTTGTATAATGCCTTAATCGAATCAGTACCGCTTTCCTTAGCAGCACAGCAGACACGAAATTATCAACTGTTAGTAGCAGCACTAGGAAAAATTGCTCCGACAGTTAGTAATTTCTTTGATGGCCCAGATAGCGTATTAGTTATGGACTCCGATCCAGAAGTTAAACGTAATCGATTGCACTTACTTGGATTAGTTCGCAATCATGCCCGTGTTCTAGCTGATTTTGGTGCGATCGTCAAAAATCTGTAGCGTAGGTCAACAAAAAGTTGTGTAATTTTTGCCAATAGACGCTACTATAGGGAGTGCTTAACCAGGGACACTCTGCTGCAATCTATGTCCAGAGCTACTGTAATTGGATTGGGAAAGTCCGGTGTTGCTGCGGCGAGATTGTTGAAACGGGAAGGTTGGGAGGTAGAGCTAAGTGATAGCAACACCTCCGAAACCCTCCTACAACAACAACAAGAACTCGCTGCCGAGCAAATAACTGTGAAACTAGGCCAATCCCTAGAATTGAATGGTGCTAATTTACCCCACTTAATAGTCGTTAGTCCTGGCGTGCCTTGGGATATTCCCGTATTAATCAAGGCACGGCAATTAGGTATTGAAACCATTGGGGAAATGGAACTCGCTTGGCGAAATTTGCGATCGCTACCTTGGGTAGGAATTACTGGTACTAACGGCAAAACTACTACCACAGCTTTAATTGCTGCCATTTTCCAAGCAGCAGGCTTAAATGCACCCGCCTGCGGTAATATTGGCTACGCCGCTTGTGATGTTGCCTTATCTTGGGGGGGGAAAGGGGCAGGGGGAGATGAGGGAGCAGAGGGAGATGGGGGAGATGAGGGAGCAGGGGGAGATGGGGGAGATGAGGGAGAAAATTTTACTTCCTCATCCCCCTCATCCCCCTCATCCTCCTCATCCCCCTCATCCCCCTCATCCCCCTCATCCCCCTCATCCCCCTCATCCCCCTCATCCCCCTCATCCCCCTCATCCCCCTCATCCCCCTCATCCCCCTCATCCCCCTCACTCGATTGGGTGATTGCGGAAATTAGCAGCTATCAAATAG
>NZ_JAIVFR010000031.1 GCF_020829685.1 Nostoc sp. CHAB 5715
CCTAAACTAGACCAAGCTTTACCATAAAGTGAATGGGCGTGAGCCGCCGCGATCACATCAGGCCGAACTTCATGAATCTGAGAATGGATGGCGAAAGCAGCTCGATTCACTTCAGCATCACCTTTAACTACCTCACCTTCTCTGTTAACTAACAGCAGGTCAGAAACTCGGATATGACCGAAGTATGTACCTAATGGATTGACCCAGAAATGGTCTGTAAACTCTGGGTCACGAGCCGTAATATGACCTGCGATTCCCTCGCTGAAACCAAATTTACCAAACAGGCGAAAGGCAGCAGCTAGGCGTTGTTTGCGGTGCAGACGTTCGTCTTCAACTCGCTCGAATACGGGGGGTTGTGGTCTAGCGTAGGGCATGTTCTTTTTCCTCTTCCTCTTGACAAGGAGCGTTGGAATATCCAGAGCGAAAGGATTTGACGCTGTGAGATTCTGGGATGAACTGGTGACGCAAGATGCAACCAGTATCATTACCCAGAATATGGATGGATACAGATGCGCTCTGGGATGTAGTTTTGACGGCGTGGATATCACCATCTGGGGGTAACAGGCGGTAAATATCTCCTGTTTGAAGTCTACGCACTTCAGTTATTTGTAATTGTGCGTGTCCTTGGGCATCGCCGTTATCTACACGGCGATAGACTGTTTCTTCTTGATTGCCTTTGTATAAACCAATCAATCCCCAGGCTAAATGGTCGTGGATGGGAGTCGTTGAACCTGGGGGAATCACCAAACTGAATATTGACAGTGAACGGTCTTTGGCGCGATAAAGTAGCCACTGACCAATACCGCCGCCCATCCTGCTTTCGGGATTGACTTGGGCAAACTTTTGGGGTAGCCATTCCTGTTGAGCAAGCAGTTCTTCAAAATAGGGTTCTAATCTAGCGAGAGTTTGGGTGCGATCGTCAACAGTACTAGCGCTAATTTCACGCACTCTTGCTACAAAGGATCGTAGTTCCCGGCTCTCAATAAACCATTGGTCTTCTGGCAATGGTTCTAAAATGGTGTGGTTTGTCATCTATATTCCTCCGTTTGGGAGGCGACTAAGATTAACTAATTACGAATTACGAATTATTTTAATGCCAGGGTGAATCTTGAAGCCAAGTTGCTCAAGTTTTAGATGGGAAAGGGACTCCTTCAGAATTATAGTAAAGGGATATCGCTGAAATACGGTAGCTTTACCTTGTGACAATAGCAGCCTAGCACGGCTGATGCGTACTGGATATAACGGTTGTTGGTTGGCATCAAGAATGAATACTTTGGTCATATAATTTTGAATTGTGGGACAAATAGTAGCAGCAACATCTATCCTTTTCAGTAGAATCTTTTGCTCCAGCATCCAGTCAGCAGTCTTTTGGATTTTGGCAACACTATCAGCACTAATGCTCTGTCGCTGTCAAGTCAACAATGCTTAGTAAACCAAGTTTTAGAATCTTTCTCTCTATGTCGCGCCAGTTGCTACCCTGGCTTAACGCTAAGAGCGAATAAGTCAAGGAACCCCAAGGGCGCACTGGCTTCTCTGTGCCTGGAGCGGTTCGTTATTTAATAAAAAAGATCAGAATGAGAGTCTAGAGGTAAACTATAGCACTCTTATCTTTACCGCTCATTAGGGATTTCCTTGGATATTTTTATTGGGAAGTCTCTTAGTACAGTATTTCATTAGACCTCTTGCATAAATGCTTAAATTGTTATATTAAGCAAAGCGAAACATCTGGTGAGATTCTTCTCTCCACTGCGTTCTGCTCAGAATGACATTCCTGATTTTGGGACTTTTGCAAGAGATATATTAATTCGTAACGTATTAAATTTGGCAATACTCTGCAATGCCAATGTGTCGGCTTGCATTGTTAATGCGGTGTCCGCCTTGTTAATGCATCGGCTTACATTGTTAATGCGGTGTCCGCCTTGTTAATGCATCGGCTTACATTGTTAATGCGTTCCCCTGCATTAAAAACGCTACGCTTTTACGCAAAACTGTACTTAGCTGTGATATCAATTTTTTTAAGTACGGTAAGTTGGTCGAAAAACCGTTTAATGAACTACAAGCAGAAATTATCACATACAAATTTAAAAAGCAATAGGCTAGGACTTACGCATTGACAAGAAATACCATATATGGAGAAGTTTAAAAACCACATCTTTCGTAAGGGCACAGCAATGCTCATTGGTGTCAACTTAAGCTAGAAATGGCTTAACTGTTGGCTGACTCACCCGCCTAGAACTAAAGTTCAAGGCTAATAGCTAAAGTCTACTGAAGTAGACTAAAGATTTTTGGCTATATTTAGTCATCAAAAGAAGACTTTCGCTATTAGCAAGGAACTGAAGTTCCTTGCGGGACATAGCTTTTACGTTAAGTTGACACGTATGAGCTGGCTCGTGCCCCTACAGCATGGTCTATTGACGATCGCAGGATAATTAAGAAAAGCCTGAAAACTTCCGGGAGCATCGTTAATGCACATCACAATGAATTTGTACAGTGCGTAAGTCCTAATTTCGTGAAATGGTATGAGTACTTGCAACAAGTCTTTCCCCTTATCCCCAATTCTCTTGTCTCCAAGTCCTCTTCCCCCTGCCTCTTCGTTGAGCGTCAAAAGGGTGTAATTGTTTGTAAATGCAGGGTTTTTTCTGACTGCGGATGCTCGAAGCGAAGTTCCCTAGCGTGCAGATGTAAGCGAGTGGTAACTGCACAGCATCCATAAAGGCGATCGCCTAAAATAGTTACCCCAAGTCCTCGTGCATCAGCTGCATGAACCCTTAATTGATGAGTGCGCCCTGTAAGCGGCGTAAATTCTACACGGGTGTAATCTTGTTCTCTCGCAATTACCTGGAAGTGTGTCAAGCTGGGTTTCCCGTGCTGCCAATCAACTTTTTGATAAGGACGATTTTCAGGATCTCCCCACAGTGGCAGTTCAATTTTACCTCGCTCAACTGTCACAGCACCGGAAAGTATCGCTTCATAAACCTTGTAAACCTGGCGTTGCTGAAACTGCTGGCTAATTTGCCGATGGGTTTGACGATCGCGTGCTAACAACAAAATCCCAGATGTTTCCTGATCTAGGCGATGCACAGATGCAAGCGTCATCTCATCCGGTAACAGATGACGTAAGCGACTCAAGACACTATCTTGGCGATCGCTATAACGACCAGGCATCGAAAGTAATCCAGCAGGTTTGTTCACAGCAATCAGCCATTCGTCTTCATAAATAATCGATAAAGTGACCTCTCCCCAAACCCCTCCCCTGATAGGGGAGGGGCTTCTTACTCCCCCTTCCCTGCGAGGGAAGGGGGCTGGGGGGTTAGGTCTTAACCCTGAGAGCAAAAACCCTATCAATGGCTGACATCGCTCGGCACATGCTCCATAAAATTTTCCCTGGATTTTATCTTGATTTACGGAAGACGCACCCCACCAAAATTCTGCCATTGCCAATGGTTTGAGATTATGTGTTGCCGCATAATGGAGCAGTTTTGGGGCACAACAGTCTCCTGTGCCAGTGGGCGAACCTCCTGGCATCAATTGCTGTAATGATAGCGATCGCCCAGAAAAATTAGTCAGGCTGTAGGTAGCGTGCATCTGGGCTTGGAGTTGACGGGATAGTGCTTTACGCTGTTGTTTCAGTTCGCTAATTCGCGCATCCGTTGCTGCAATTAACTCCTGAAGGGGCTGTAATACTGCATTTTGCTGGCGTTTAAGTTGTCGCCGCTCAATTCCCTGCTGACGACTCTCTTCGTCGAGTTGTTCAAGGGCAATAGTGAGTGTTTCAGGAGTGAGTGTATTACAGATTTGCTGACGTTTTTCCTGTCGTTGATGTTTGCAATGGCGATGGCGATCGCTCATTGCTTGCAATTGTTGCTCAAATTCATCAAAGAGGATTTCATACTGCTGGCGTTCGGTTAGTTGCTTTAAGGTAAAGAGTTCTTGCTTAATCGCGTCCAACTGTGCTAAAGTGCGGGCTTCCTCCAAAGCAACTTCATCTCGTCCTAGAATTGGTGGAACCCAGCCCTCAACCACACTGCAACCATTCAAAAGACCGGAGAAGGCTTTGAGTACCCTTTGTTCGCCATTAGCCAGTTCAACTAATAGTATTCCATACATCTTGCCTTCACGAGAATAACAGTCATTTTTGGCAAGTTGTTGCATGAGTCCGTGAGCGATCGCTTCAGATATTGAGGTGCGGGGTAATTTTAGGTGATTGCCACTTTGGAGACAACGCCCCTCGTACCAATAACTAGGAGATGAGCCACTTATCGCAAAATCGCAGTCGATGAAATCTGAAAGTGCGTGCAGAACTAGCATACAAAGTATGATTGCAAATCTAGTTGATCCTGATATTTTAATTAGCGATCGCCTAAACCGATTATCTGTATTTGACTTTTTAGGATTTAGCCAGCAGGAATCGATGAATCGCTCTCTGGTGGATTGGCTTGTTCTGGTGGAAGCGGTTGTTCAGATGAATTATTTTCTGTGGATGTAAATTCTGGCTCTTTTATCATACCATGCTGCTCTTGCCCTCTAAGCCCAAGATATGTTGCGGCACTAATTCCTTGTAGTGTAAGGAGTGTTTCATCAAATTCCGGCATTGCCAGATTTTTAAGGACTTCCCAAACAAAGAAAAGTCCGATCGCAACTGTCCAAATAAATGTTTGGAACCGATGAAAGTTGACTCCATTAATATCCGATAATATATCGTAGAAAAAACCTTCAGAAACGCGTTGACTACCTTTTCTCTTCTTCTCATTCCCCTGCCCATCAATTAACGAAGTACCAAATGCAGTTACAGAATTGATTCCCAATAATATTAGTGATTGTTGTGTCAAAATATTGGTATAATCTCCTGTTATGCCGTAGATAATCAGGTAAGCACCAAAAATTAGAAATGTCCAAAAAGCAAGTTGAGATATCGATAGACTGAATGGGTTTCTGTTCAATTTTTTTCTGCCAAGAAAAATTTGAGCAATTCGGCTTTGACGATATTCATTTTTAAGAGCAGCCTTTTCTGTGAGCAACAGTTCCTGTCCACCAATCACCTCTCTTTGAGAGTAAACCCCTTCTATTCCAGAGCTACGAAGAGTGTTTCGGCAATACCTAATGAACATTAATACAACAGCCACAAGTAGAAGCAGACACAGCCAAAATCGCCACGAAAACAGAACTATTGTTAATTGAGGAGGTGGGAAACCATCGCTCACCGGAATTGCAAGCTTTTTGGGACAGCCTACTCCCACTATCACGTTAATACTGTATCTGCTTCCTGTACTAAGAAGGGCATTCCATGCAGCTTGAGACGAGTCGGTGCGTTCAAGTCGAAAGGCTAACCAATCATCCTCAAGAACTGTCCTTTGATCTTTACCCAGACCCTTGACGATGACTGGTTCTCCGTGGACATCCTCTAGTTCATAGCCATCTAGGTACAAGACTAATTGTCGAGGATCAAATGAATTGGTGGCATTAGCTGTTGCATCTCTGGTCGCTGCTGATAATCCTTCAACTTTTACCCTGATGCGATCGCCCATTTTAACTTCGTTACGACCATTGTCGGCAATGACTTGTTGAGTTTTCAGTTTAGGAGGCACTGAACATAGCTGAGGCGCAAAATTTCCAGATGGGCCATCTGAACTATTTTGAGCAATTACTGGAAAGTTGATAGAAACAATCAACAGAAAAACCAACAGAAAAATAGCAGTCAATCTTTTAGCATTTCTAAACATCGCCCGGTATTCCACCAACAGTGATTACTATGTCGGTAGTGTAACCTAAGACTTACGCATTGACAAAAAACACTATCTATGGATTCTAGATAATGCCATCGCCACTCACAATCCCTAAATTAATGTCAGAACTTGCAACTTAGTACAGCATTTCATTAATTCGTAGCGAATTAATTTTGGCAATACCCTGCAATGCCAATGCATCGGGTAACAATGCCAATGCATCGGGTAACAATACCAATGCATCGGGTAACAATACCAATGCATCGGGTAACAATACCAATGCATCGGGTAACAATACCAATGCATCGGCTGACAATGCCAATGCGTCCCCTTGCATTAAAAACGCTACGATTTTACGCAAAGTTGTACTTAGTTACAGCAAGCAAATTAAAATAAAAAACTCCACGCCACTTGCGGGATGGAGTTTTTGGGCATGGGGAAGAAGTTTCCAATGCCCAATGCCCTTGATCGGCGGGGCGCACCCTACGCCATAGGTGTCAACTTAAGCCCAAACACTCAATTTTCCGTAGTTTTAGATCCCTCAACCCCCTTGACAAGGGGGCACTCGATTCTAATTCCCCCCAATTTATCGGGGGGTTAGGGGGGATCTAAAATCTAGGTGGTACATTGAAAAATTTTGAAATGCTTATCAGACTAAGCTTTTACGTTAAGTTGACACCAATGACCCTACGCACGCCACTTGCTCTCTGGAGTTTCCCGCCGCTTTCTATAAACACCCTCTTAGACCTGAATCCTTACGTTTGTTCTACTTGATCTAGTAATGCTGCGATCGCTTCTGGATCATCTAGTGTTGGTGTTTGGTTTTCGATAATAATTTTGGCTATACCTGCAACGGTTGGTGATTCAAATAAAAATTGCCGCATCGGCAGTTCTACTTGAAATTCTTCTCGTAGCTGAGAAACCGCCTGAATTGCTAGCAATGAATGTCCACCCAACTCAAAGAAGTTATCGTGAATGCCGATGGGAGCAATACCCAATAAGTTTTCCATTAATTGAGCAACTCTGCTTTCAATGTAGTTACTAGGGGCAACGTAAGTGGTAGAAATGTTAGGGCGGGCGTGGTTGTTATCAGTGGATGTAGTATCCGAAATTACTTCAGGTTGGATGAGACGCGACTGGATATCTACAGGAGAAACAGTAACTTGGAAAGCCACGGGTTGGGCTAGAATGCGCTCAGTCACTTGCCAAACTTCCTGGGGAGTCATAGCCAAATCGACAAGTGCAGCACCTGTGAGTATGGCAGTTTCATCAAAACGTACTGCATCCCAGTTGATACTAATCCAAGGTGTATCGCTGTTTTGACTGCGTTGCTGTGCTAAAGCATCCATAAACAAGTTTGCCCCAGCGTAAGCAGCAAAGCCAATTCCACCAACAACCGCAGACAGAGAAGATTGCAAGAGGAAAAAGTCTAAAGGTTGATTCTGGAGAACTTTTTCTAATGCTAATAAACCATGTATTTTTGTATGGAATTGTCGATCGCATTCTTTGGTATCGAGGTTACGAATTAAACAACTGGCGCGATCGCCCATAGCCGCAGCATGAATTACTCCGTTAATCGCTCCAAATCGGCTTGTAGCTTCGGTAATAGCAGTTTGCACTTGGGTAATATCTGCTAAGTCAAGGCTATAAAACAGCAATTCACATCCTGTACTTTGTAAAGCTTGCAACTGTTGAATACAGTAGCTAACGGGATTTTGGCGACCGTGGGAAGCCAGCCAAGTATCCCATTGGGCAGGTTGTGGCAAATCTGACCGTCCCAAAAGTATTAATTTAGCGTTCACTGTTTGCACCAGGAACCGGGCATAAATTAACCCCAAACCATCCACCAAATCCCCAGCGATCGCATACACGCCACCTTCAATTAGGGGTATTTGGGAAGACTCAGGAGCAGGTAAAGGAATTGGCTGGAATTCTTGTATCCAGCGAGTTTTACCCCGATAAGCAATGAAATAGTTACCCCTCCCCAGCCCTCCCCTTGGTAAGGGTGGGGTGTTATTTATGGTTAATTCCGCTACTAGTTGCTCAAAATTGGTGATAGGAAGTGATAAATCAATATTTTGGCAAATTAGATTCGGGTATTCTTGGGGAATTACTTTGCAAAGACCGAGAATTGTCGCGTCTGCGGGATTGAGGGTTTCAGTTAAGAGAACATTCTGCACCTGCTGAGTCAGTACATAGATTCTTAGAGGCTGGGATGATGAAGATAATGCCTGAGTCAGCCAGAGTAAACTGTAAAAACCGAGGGTTTGTCTTTGCTCAAAGCTATCATTTGCTACAGAATTGGTGATAGTCCACAAATGTGCGATCGCATCAGGTAATGTTTCGGCTGTTTGTAATTGCTGCCAGAGTGTTTTATAATCTTTTGGGTTATTAGGCGCAATGGTGTAAACGTCGCCATCTTGAGTAAATTCTGCTCCTGGTGTCACAGTAATTACTTGCTGTCCAGCTTTCTCAAGACGCTGCACTAATTGCTCACCAATACTGTCAGGATGACAAAACACTAAATATCGTTGTTTTGTTGGTATCTGAGAAGGACGCAGAAGAGGCGATCGCTGCCAAGAGGGCAAATAAAACCAATTTGACATATCCTCTTGCTTTTGGGGCTTTTGGGGCAAAACGGGAGCGACTTCTGGTGATGGATGTCGGTCTACCCAGTAGCGCTGACGCTCAAAGGGATAGGTTGGCAAGGGCAGTTTTTGCCGTTGTTGTAGGGCATAGAATCCTGACCAGTTGACGGCTACGCCCGAAAGCCAAAGCTGTCCCAAGGTTTGGCAAATCAAGGCAACATCAGATTTGATATCTTGGGGATGTCGCCCAGATGCGAAAGTAGGCGGTGCATCGGGAAATTGTCGAATTAAGGTACTTAAGGTTTGACCAAAACCAACTTCCAGAAAAACCTGATGGGATGTTTGTTGCAGTTGCCTAATTCCGTCGGTAAACTGCACTGGCTGACGCAGATGGGTTGCCCAATAGTTGGGATCACAAGCTTGTGCCGCAGTCATCCAAGTACCTGTGACGTTAGAAATCAAAGGAATTTGCGGTGGATGGAGTTGAATCTTGTGTAAGATTTCCGTAAAAGGTGCGATCGCTTTTTCCATGAGCGGTGAGTGGAAAGCGTGGTTTGTGTGCAACCGCCGATAGGTAATATTTTGACTTGTTAAACGTTGTTCTAAAAGTGCGATCGCTTTTTCTTCTCCTGACACCACGCATAATTGAGGTGCGTTGTCAACAGCAATTATCAAATCATCTGTTAGTAACGGTTGCAGTTTCTCTGCGGCGAGGGAAACAGAAAGCATCACTCCTGGGGGACACTGTTGCATCAGTTGTCCGCGTTGCACAACTAGCATCAAGGCATCAGCTAAGGTGAATACACCAGCTAATGTGGCGGCGACATATTCACCAATACTATGACCAATCATTGCCCGTGGCTGGATTCCCCATGACATCCAGAGTTTGGCTAGGGCATATTCGACTACAAATAAAGCGGGTTGGGCGTAGGCGGTTTGGGATAAATTTGGGGAGTGGGGAGTGGGGAGTGGGGAGTGGGGGAGATGAGGGAGATATTGAGCAGGGGAGTAGAGAAGATTTCGTAAATCGAAGCCTAAGTGTGGTAGGAGTAATTCACAACAGCGATCGATTTCTGCTCGAAAAATTGCCTCGGTTGTGTATAACTCCTGTCCCATATTCACATATTGGCTTCCTTGTCCTGGGAACAGAAAAGCTACGGTAGTTTGAGCCGCACCTGGTGATTGACTTAAAAGTTGTGGAGAATCAGATGTAGTTAATATTTCCACCGCTTCCGACACAGTTTGACAAACCAAACACCGACGATGTTCAAAGGCGCGTCGTCCTGTTTGCAGCGTATATGCCACATCAGCAATATCTGTATCAGGAAATTGTTGTAAATAGGTAGCGAGATTTGCTGTGGCTACCTCCAAGGCTGATGGGGTTTTTGCACTCAGAGTGAGAAGATACAGAGGACGTTCAATTTCATCTTTATTTTGAATTTTGTAGACACCCGTAGGGTATTTTGAATTTTGAATTTCTTTTGGTGCTTGTTCTAAAATTGCGTGGGCGTTGGTGCCACCCATACCAAAAGAACTAACTCCGGCCCTTCTCGGTACGCCATTATTTACCCAGGATGTCAACTGGGTATTGACAAAAAATGGACTATTGGCGAAGTCAATTTGGGAATTAGGGCTGGTAAAATTCAGACTGGGGGGAATTTGCTCGTGCTTGAGAGCTAATGCGACTTTGATTAATCCTGTCACACCCGCTGCTGCATCTAGATGACCAATATTTGTTTTTACTGAGCCAATGGCACAGAATTGTTTTTTGTTGGTATGTTGAGAAAATACCTTCGTCAAGGCGGCAACTTCAATGGGATCGCCTAAAGTTGTTCCTGTACCGTGGGTTTCAATATATTGGATTGTCTCTGGTTCGATTTTGGCTTTAGAGATTGCAGTGGCGATCGCCTTTGCTTGTCCTGCTACACTAGGTGCAGTCAAACCCACTTTTTGGGAACCATCATTATTAATCGCAGTACCTTTGATGATAGCATAAATATGATCGTGATCGCTAATTGCATCCCGTAAACGTTTGAGAACGACAATTCCCAGCCCATTACCAAAAACTGTTCCCTTGGCGTTGACATCAAAGGCGCGGCAATACCCATCTGGTGAAAGTACACCATCCTCTTTGTAAAGATAACCCGTTTTTTCCCCAGAACCAAGGGACACACCACCCGCCAATGCCATATCGCATTCTCGATGCAGCAAACTTTGACAGGCCAAATGGACACTTACTAAAGATGTGGAACAACCCGTTTGCACTCCACAACTTGGCCCAGTGAGATTTAATTTGTAAGATACACGGGTAGGCATCAAACCCATAACATTACTAATAACCACCTGCACCGGATCGATGGTATGGTAGTTGGGATTGCTGTATAAGTTGACAAGATAACTATTTAATGATGCACCTGCATAAACTGCGATCGCACCTGGATATTGTTCTGAATCGTAGCCTGCATTTTCTAAAGCTTCCCAGGCACATTCTAAAAATAGACGATGCTGGGGATCAAGAATTTCGGCTTCTCTGGGTGAATAGCCAAAAAAGGCGGCATCGAACTCATCAATTCCGGGAAAGCTGGCGTATGCGCGGACATAATTAGGATTTTGTAATTCTTCTAGCTTGACTCCGGCTGTCAGTAATTCGTCATTTGTGAGTAACTTGATGGACTGGATACCATTTTTGATATTGTGCCAAAATTCATCTACACTACGAGCGCCGGGAAAGCGTCCAGCTATACCAATAATAGCGATTTGTTCTTGTTTTTCGAGTTCAACTGCTTCTAATTTAGTCCGAGCATCTTTGAGAGCAGCCAAAATGCGTTGAGATGAAGTTGAGTTATTAATGTTATCTATGGAAGAATTCATAGGAATTTTATATTTTTGATTACAGTGATTTTTAGATGAATAGATTTAATTTTTTTATCTCACGCAGAGACGCTCTAGATACAGAGAAGAGAGCGAAAAAGTTTGGTTTGGTTTAAACTCCTTTTAATATTTACTATCTCCCTCATCTCCCTCATCTCCCTCATCTCCCTCATCTCCCTCATCTCCCTCATCTCCCTCATCTCCCTCATCTCCCTCATCTCCCTCATCTCTCAGATTCGGGATGCAAGAATTGATAGCGACTGCGGGTAAATGTATCTAGGATATCCACGGCGCAGCTACGCTCAAATCGTAGGCTACCAGCTTCTTCACCACCAAACTTTTGACAAACCGCGCGATGGGAATGAGCAAGATAGAGATAAGCATCGACAAAGTTTTGATGTTGTGGTTGTAGTTCTATTGGTAGGTTAGAAAAGTGAGGGCGTAACTGTTTCCAAAGCTTGATTAAAACTGCATGTTCCCAGGACATTAAACCGCTAAAATCATGAGATTTGACTTCAGGTGGCATCATGGAAGGACGAATTTCGGCTGCGTAAAGTTCGGGATTTATGCTACCTGCTAACTGCATCGCTGCACCGGATGCCAGCATTAATTTTGTGGCAGTTTGTAACTCTAAGAGCGCTTGCTGGATATTTCCTTTTATCAGTTCTACTTCAAAGCGACGTAAACAAATTATCAAACCTTGAATATTGATAAAAAATGACCAGTGAAATCCTTTCCAGATTTCCTGTGGTGGGATTTTGCTGCTGTTCATGGCTGCAAACTTAGGTGAAAAATCCTTCCAAAAAGATAAGCATTAGCTCTAAATCCTTCTCGCTGAAAATTGAGTTGATTGATATCTAGACAATCTTTTATATTCAAGCGCAAAAAGGCTTGACAAGCAACCATTAACCCATGCACTAGGCAAATTTCTGGTTCGAGAGTTTGCACATGACGAACACGAAAATAGTTGTCAAAATCTTCAATTTCCCAGTACTTCAGTGTTGTCTTTGTAGATGTCACCTCTGCGGTAAAGGTATCGTAAATTTCTAGTTCTGCCATTGCAGTTTCTAGTATCACGATGCCTTGCTCAACATTAGATTCAGCTAATGCTGTCAGTAGTTCCGTGAGTGCTTTCGTCAACTTCATTTGATTGGATTGACTCAATTGACGTTCAAGTGGTAATTCCTACGGGACTAGGAGTTCTAATTGTTGTAACGGTGTATCGTGATACATGGGTAATACCAATTCGTAATTCGTAATTCAGAAAGTAAGAAAATTGGTAGAAATTATGTTTGTTGTGCGGCTTTTTCCATAGTTTTGCGAAGGCTCAGAGGACGCATATCAGTCCACACTTCTTTGATGTATTCTAGGCATTCGTGTTTTAAGCCACTTTTGCCAACTCCTCGCCAACCATAGGGGATTTCTCGGTATTCGGGCCAAATAGAATATTGTTCTTCTTCGTTGATTACAACTTGGTAAATTGTGGTGTCTTCTTGTTCGTTTTGACTCATGATTTTCTCCTAGTAAAGAATTCAAAATTCAACAAATGCACTCCACCGCCTTCGGCATCTCCCTAAAGCATCGGGGAGGTTGGGAGGGGTTAAGCAGTTTCGTATACGGGAAGTTCAAATTTTAAGGTTTGATGGCAAAATTCTTTCCATTCGGGTGTAATGTCATCAAAAATGATGTTTTCGTCTTGAAAAATTCCATCTGTGACGATGTAATTTTCTTGGAGGTAAAGAATGTCTTCGTCGGTGAGTTCTCGATTATCGACTACCTCCTTTTGAGGGCGGATGTTTTCTGTTTGTTCTCGCCATTGGGGATATTGACGAAATTGTTTGACTAGGTATGCTTTGCAATATTTTCCGATTGTTGCCATAGTTCTATTTTTGATGAAACAATATTTAAACGTAGACGCAAAGCGGCTTGCCGCAGGCTACCGCAGAGGCGCAGAGAACACAAAGAGAGTTTTTAGGAATTATATTATGTTCGTTAAATTGCCTATAATTCTCGCGTTCCCCCTCCCCAAAGCATCGGGGAGGATGCCCGATAGGGCGGGTGGGGTAGTTTTATTTAGGCGAACATGATATTAATCAGTCATGAAGCCTCCGGTTTTGAGTTCTTGAATGCTTTCAATCCATGCTTGTTTGATGGCATTAATATCTGTATCTGTGTGTGCTGTGGAGAGAAATCCGCCTTTGTCTCCTTGGCGGAGATGGATACCTTTTGCTAATAAGTGATAGGAGAGTAAATTCATAGCTGTTGGAGGAATTGCGCTTTGGGAAGCTGCGATCGCAAAGAAGGAACCAAAGGAGGTAAACTTAATTACTATTCCCTCGTTTTTCATCTCTGTGTTTAAATCGCTCACAAGTTTGCTGGTACGTTGATTCAGTTGTTCATGCAATGGGATTCCCTGAGTTTTCAGATGCTGTAAAGTGGCACGGGCTGCGGCTAAGGCTAGGGGATGTTTACAAAATGTACCTGCAAAAAAGGTGGTTGGTATTTGGGGTGAGGAGTCATCGCCAAAGCGCCATTGTCCGCCGTCGATGTAGTCCATATAACTTGTTTTACCAGCAATTACCGCAAGGGGTAAGCCACCACCAACAATTTTGCTGTAGGTGGCGATGTCTGCTTGCACGCCAAACCACGCTTGTGCGCCTCCTGGATGAATGCGGAAGCCTGTTACCATTTCGTCAAAAATTAGGACTATGCCGAGTTGTTGGGTAATTTGGCGCAGTTGGTGGAGAAATTCATGGGGCTGGAGTTCTGGATGACGGCTTTGCACTGGTTCCACTAAAACGGCGGCGAGTTCATGGCGATGTTTGCGGATGATGTCTAGCGATCGCTCGTTACCATACTCTAAAATTAAGACATCATAAGCGGCACTAGCAGGAATTCCTATAGCAGCTGGTACGGCTTTGGGATTAAGATTTGCTGCTAAATTCGCTTCAATTGGTTGTGCTAATTTTCCGAAAAAACTACCAGATTCAGCTTTGTGAGCAATAACTCGACGGATGCCTTTTTTGACATATTCTGTTCTAGTAGCCCTTACCAGTACAGCATCAAAGTGTCCGTGGTAGGAATTGGTGAAAATGGCAATTTTTTGGCGTTTTGTCGCTGCACGGGCGATTCTGACGGCAGTCATTACGGCTTCTGTGCCTGTGTTACTAAAAGTAACTCGTTCCATGCCCGTTAAATCGCTGATTAGTTGTGCTACCTCACCTGCTAAGGTATTTTGCACTCCGATATGCATTCCTCGTTGTAATTGTTCTGCGATCGCAGTTTGCACAAATAATGGATTATGACCACATAAATTTATTCCTAATCCCATGAGAATATCGATGTATTCATTGCCATCAATATCCCATAGTCGAGAACCATGAGAACGTTCTACAGCAATGGGATAGCATAATTCTTTAATTTCTGGGGAAAAGTTAAACCCAATGGAAGTTTTATCCGCCAGTACTGGACGATATTGCTGTGCTAGATTTTTAGAAGTTTGTGTGCGCTGAGTATATCTTTGGATGAATGTTTGCAAATACTCTTGCTGCAAATTTTTTGCTTCTTTTTGGATAGCTGTCATGGGATTTTTGATTTTAGATTTTTAAAAGAGTTGTGAAAACTATCGAACCGCCAAGCCGCCAAGAGCGCCAAGAAAAGAAACAGAGAATTTCATAATTCATTTAGGACTGCTATATGTGCAGGTTTTCGACAAAGGAAATAAGCTGAATGTTTGTTATCTATCGTTGTGCTGTCTTCAAGGGTACGAATATCAATATCGACAAAACCAACTTTTTGGAGTAGAGTTTTAATTTCTTCTGGATAATATCCCCGCACGGGATAACGCATATCCATGCGTTTCCAAGTTTTTTCTTGAGCTTGAAATGCTGATAGTAATCTCAAACGCCAGCGATATAAAAATTGTAAATTTAAAATTGGAGATAACCCGCGCCAAGTTGTCCGTAGTAGTGATGATGAAGGTTTGGAAGTAGCTTGAAACATTGTGACTTGAAAATAGCCGATGCTATTACTCGAATTATAATTTGGTGTCAACGTCCAAGCATATTTGTTGGCAATTTCTCCTTCAGCAATTTCACCGTTCCACCAGCGTTGCATTTGTTCATGATGATTAATATCAAAGAGAAACCAACCGCCATCTTTAAGAGCAGTATACACCCTTTGAAAAACTTGCTGAAGTTCCTGAATTGTCATTATATGATTCAGAGAAGCGCTTGTAGAAAAGACAGCATCAAAAACAGGCGGTAATTCAAAATAACGAGCATCTCCCAGCAAAAATTTACCATCTGGGGAATTTTGACGAGCATAATTTAACATTTGTTCTGAACCATCAACACCCATTACTTGATAGCCCCGTTCAATTAAGCTTTGCACTAAATGCCCCGTACCACAACACAAATCTAGAAGTTGCGCGTTCTCAGTAAGTCGAGGTAAGAGCATTTTTTCTAAGGGTTGCAGTTGATTTTGAGAATACTGTGGCCCCATTGTTTCATTATACAACCATGCCCAGGCATCGTATTCGCTATAGCGTTCATTTGGAGAAATAGTTTCAGGTGACATATTAAGTAAAACAGGTTTTAGATTTTGGTGATTGTAAATTAATATAAAAATTTTTTAATTTTTAACTTTAACCATTGCAGGTGCTTCCATCCAACCAGCTTTTATCAGATAATTAAGGTAAATCTGAATTAAATTCCCGTCAATGATAGGAGGTGATATCACTCCATTTAATGCTTGTTGGGTATTGCGATCGCTAAATTGTAATCTTACTTGATTATTAGTTTGATTGCGAGTAAATAACGACACGAGAGGATATAAAATATGTTCTGGTGAATGGTTGGCAATTTCTAGTAGTTGATTGTGCCATTGCTCATAAGGGACTTTTTTAATTGAGTAGCCCATCTTTTGTAATTGCTCAAAGATAATATCTGAGGAAACAGGTTGAGACTGAACTAAGTGGAAAATTTCACCAAAAGATGGTATTGACGATAATTCAACAATGGCACGACTTACATA
>NZ_JAIVFR010000320.1 GCF_020829685.1 Nostoc sp. CHAB 5715
ATTGGTTTTTTGAGTGTGATTGCTGTTGAGCTTTTGCAGTTAACTTATCTACACCGCACCCAGCATGAAGCCCCCGCCATTGAGATTCTTAATCCCCTTGAGCTTCGGATTTTAAAAGCTAAATCTCCCAAACTCCCCAAGGTGCTAACAGTTAGTTGGGCTATAGAAGCGATCGCTCGTTTAGGGGGTTACTTGGAACATCGACGTAATACACCCATTGGCATCCAGGTACTGTGGCGCGGCTGGTTAAAATTGCACGACAAGAGTGAGGGTTGGCAGCTTGCACAAGAGACTTAACGGGAAAAGTCAGATCAGTGATGGCACACTTTTCTAAATTGAATTTCTTAGCAGAAAAGTAACTACTTGATCAACAGCAGTGAAAAAATAACCAATTGGCTAAAATTTGGCTCCAACAAAATGGTCAGTAGAGTGATGTTCACAGCCAATATTTGCATTTAAGTTAAAAGCAGCTTTTATGGATAATCACAACCACAGTCAATGTCAAACCTGATAGTCAGTTTTGACCCTGGTGCTTCCTTGACCAAGATTGTTTACGAACTAGCAACTGAAGGCAAACCATGTTTGATGACAATGGAACCAGAAATGCTGAAGTTGCCTCAAAGTTCGATTGACGCTTATATGTCGAGTCGCAAGGGTCTGGAATCTCCTAAACCAGCAGATGAAGCCTGGGTGTCAAGTCCGACAGATAATGATACACAATGTACGGTAGTTGGATTCCTGGCACGGCAGTTTTCAGCATCTGCCAGACTCGATAAGCTCAAGTACGAAACCTCAATTCACAAAGCCTTGGCGGTTATTGGTGCGATCGCTCAACACAATAAATTGCCTAACAGGTTTTCACTATCACTGACCTCACTACTGCCCTATGGTGAATATCAAAATCGCCAAGCATTTGAGCAACAATTGCAATCTGCACTCAAGGATTTTAGATTTCGGGGTCAAAGGTTGCGGGTGAAACTGGAGCGATTCGAGTGCTTACCCGAAGGTGCGGGATTGGCAATGATTCGCCAACGCCAGAATGGTAAAGAATGGTTCAACGCCCAAACGATCGCAGTGCTAATGTTTGGGCATCGTAATACCAGCCTTCTACTATTTGAACGGGGCAAGATGACGGCGGGTTACACCAATGGACTGGGCTTTCACCAAATGGTAAAGCGAGTAATTGAGCGCACATCTGGACAGGATGCCACTGCTTTGACCTCTGCCATCTATGCAGCTGGTTCAGATATCACACCTGACAACCAAACAATTCGCACTCTGGTCAAAAGTAGAGAACCTAAAAATCTTGATTATGAATTGCAGATGATTGTTAATGCCATTGCTACAGCTAAAGCTGAGTATTGGTCTAGGGCGTGTTTTCAAACTATAACCACAACAAAATGGAGGCGATCGTAATCATAGCTGTATAATTTACTGCAAGTTTTTCGTATCGGGTGGCGATGCGGCGAAACTGCTTGAGCCGGTTGATAGCACGTTCAACAACGTTGCGTTGACGATAGATTTCACGGCTAAAAGGACCTCGACGTGGTTCATTTGAGAGACGTGGTATGGTAAGACGAATACCACGGCGGCGTAAGTAGTTACGTATTCTCCGACCGGTGTAACCCTTATCTCCGACTAATCGCAAAGGGCGTAAACGAGGACGACCCCGCCCAGAACGCTTGATTTGTCCCTGTTCCATCAATTGTTCTAGAAAAATTGACTCGTTTCTCTGACCTGGACTGAGAATAAAAGTTATGGGTTTACCTTTACCCTCACACCGAATGTGTATTTTCGTACTGAAACCACTCGCGTGTTCGACCTAGTTTCTCGTCTTCTTCGCCCCAATATTCCACCAGCTGCGTGCTGGTGGGCGCGGATCACTGTTCCATCAACGTAATGTATTTCCCAATCAAGTTGTCCTTGTTTATCGGCGATCGCTTGCAGTTGTTCGAGAATTTGGTTCCAAACTCCGGCTTTTTGCCATCGATAAAACCTTGTGGCCACAGTCTGCCACTTTCCATAACGTTCTGGAAGGTCACGCCACGGTGCTCCGGTTCTCAGTATCCAAACAATGCCATTCACAACTGTGCGGTGGTCATTATTTGGCTTACCTGTTTGAGGTTTTTGTGGTGGTAGTAACGGTTTTAACCTCTCCCAACGTTCGTTGCTTAAGTCTCCTCGGTTTATCATCATCATAAAGCGATCGCATCTTTTTTAGGATACAACGAGTTTGAAAACACGCCCTAGGCGTAGAGTGTCGCCGTCTGCATACGTCCCACGCCTTTCATTCTGAGATGATGGAACCCATCATTGAGCCATTCATCAATAAAGTTAAAAAAGTTACACTAAATCCTCCGCACATTCCCTTTATCTCCAACGTCACAGGAACCTGGATCACAGCAAAGCAAGCCACAGATCCTGATTACTGGGCAACACATTTACGGCAAACGGTGCAGTTTACAGTGGGCATTTCTACGTTGCAGCAAGAGCCAAATCGCATCCTGCTAGAAGTGGGGCCAGGACGCACCTTGTGTACTTTTGCTCAAAAGCATTCAGATGTTGTAGGACTATGTTCATTACGGCATCCAAAGGAAAAACAGTCGGATGTAACATTTTTACTAAACACACTAGGCAAACTCTGGTTGTACGGAGTACAGGTCAATTGGTCGGGATTTTATACCAACGAGCGCCGTTATCGTCTTCCTTTACCGACGTATCCCTTCGAGCGACAGCGTTACTGGATTCATGCCCAAAAACAGGCACATACCATTGGTATTGCTCAAATAACACAAGGCAAAAAGCCAGATATTGCCGACTGGTTCTACTTACCTTTGTGGAAACAATCTGTAGGAAAACAGCATATTACAGACGAGCTTCAAATGACAGTCGTTTCCAACAATATGCACTCAGTGATTGGAGAAGAAGGGCTATGCCCAGAAAAGGCAACTGTACTCGGAGCTGTTAAGATAATTCCGCAAGAATATCCAAACATTAGTTGTCGTAGCATTGATGTTGTAATTCCGAAGGAAGTCAGTTGGCAACAAGAGAAACTTGTAGAACAACTGCTGAACGAGCTACAAGCACAATCCTCCGATATAGTTATTGCCTACCGTAGTTTTCATCGCTGGGTGCAAACCTTTGAGCCAGTCCGATTAGAGGGAGGGAAGGGAGAAACATCACGATTAAGGCAAGGAGGAGTATATCTGATCACGGGTGGACTCGGAGGTGTTGGACTTGCTTTGGCGTCATATCTGGCGAAAGAAGTACGAGTCAAATTAGTTCTGATCGGGCGTTCACATTTTCCTGCAAAAGAAGAGTGGGAACAGTGGTTAGCTACTCACGATGAGAAGGACAGTGTAAGTCACAAAATTTGGAAAGTAAAGGAACTTGAAGAACTGGGCGCAGAAGTTTTGGTATTCAGCGCTGATGTGGCAAACCTTAAACAGATGCAACAAGCAATCGCGAAAGTCCAGGAACAATTTGGTCAAATCAATGGTGTTATCCATTGTGCGGGAGTTCCTGATTATGCTGGTGTAATTTCTCGAAGAACGCGAGAAATTACAGAAAGTATTATGGCCCCTAAAGTCAGAGGTACACTAGTACTGGATAGCCTTTTGAAAAATGTTGAACTGGATTTCTTTATTCTTTGTTCATCTCTTAGCTCAATTCTTTCTAGAAAGAAATTTAGTGAAGTTGGTTATTGCGCCGCCAATGAGTTTCTTGATGCCTTTGCTTATTACAAAACAAACAAAGATCGCATATTCACAGTCGCGATTAACTGGACAGATTGGCAGGATGTTGGTATGTCAGTAGAGGCAGTAAAGCGATTCGTTAGAGGACAGGAAATTTCTAATGATAAATCCTTATTAATAGACGCATTATTCCCTTATGAAGGGATAGAGGTTTTTAGACGTATTCTCAACAGTGCAGTTTCTCGGATTGTGGTATCAACTCAAGATTTAACAACTCTGATAGAACGGGATCGTGATTTTAATGCACAGGATCTTCTGGAATCTTTAGGTAAGGCTAACTTTTCAAAACCGACACATCCACGACCTGAACTGAGTAATGCTTATCTTGCTCCTAGAAATGAGACTGAGCAAACAATTGCAGAAATCTGGCAAAAACTACTTGGTATTGAGCTAGTAGGAATTTACGATAACTTCTTTGAACTTGGCGGCGATTCACTTCTCATAGTTCAGGTACGAAGCCAACTGCAAAAAGTATTCAAACAAGATTTATTAACAACAGATTTATTTGAATATCCTACAGTAAGTGCCCTAGCAGGATATCTCTGGCAAGAACAGATTGAAAAACTTGCCATTCAACCTGTTTATTCTCGTGCGAAAAGGCAAGAAAAGGCTATTGAAGAAGAAGCACAGATGATGAAACAAAGGAGAAAGGCACATGGATAGCCAAGATACTCATAATGCTTTGAAAGGCATAGCTGTCATTGGGATGGCTGGTCGTTTCCCAGGTGCCAAAAGTGTTGAGCGGTTTTGGCAGAATTTACAAGATGGTGTGGAATCAATTTCGATCTTCACAGATGATGAATTGGTAAGTTCAGGCTTAGATCCTACTTTGGTACGTGACCCCAGCTATGTAAAAGCAAGGGCTGTGCTGGAAAATATTGAGATGCTTGACGCTTCTTTCTTTGGCTTCACGCCAAAAGAAGCTACAATCATGGACCCGCAACACCGTCTTTTCCTAGAGTGTGCTTGGGAAGCGCTTGAAAATGCTGGTTACGATCCTGAAGCAGACAAAGAACTGACTGGTGTTTACGCGGGAGCCAGCTTGAGTAGCTACTTAATTAACAATTTAGTTTCAGATCCTAACCTAACTAAATCAGGTTCTTTACCAATTGCAATTAGCAATGATAAAGATTATTTATCTACACGAGTCTCCTACAAGTTGAATCTGAAGGGACCAAGTATTAGCGTCAATACGGCCTGTTCTACATCATTAGTGGCAGTTCACTTGGCGTGCCAAGGATTGCTGAGTTATCAGTGTGATAGAGCACTGGCTGGTGGAGTTACCATAGAAGTCCCACATAAAGAAGGTTATTTCTATCAAGAAGGCGGGATTACTTCTCCTGATGGCCGTTGTCGTGCTTTTGATGCTAAAGCACAAGGTTGCCCTTCTGGAAATGGAGTAGGTATTGTTGTACTCAAGAGATTAGAGGATGCTTTGGCTGATGGTGACTGCATTTATGCAGTTATCAAAGGTTCAGCAATCAATAATGATGGTTCGGAGAAAGTGAGTTTTACGGCACCTAGTGTGACAGGTCAAGCAGAGGTGATTGCCTCAGCTCAGGCGATCGCAGGATTTGACCCTGAAACAGTCACCTATGTCGAGACCCACGGAACCGGCACAGCACTGGGCGACCCAATCGAAATTAGGGCACTTAAAAAGGCGTTTAGCGCCGGAACTAATAAGAAGGGCTTCTGCGCCATCGGTTCGGTAAAGACCAATGTCAGTCATCTGAATGCAGCTGCTGGTGTAACGGGCTTAATCAAGACAGTCTTGGCACTCAAATACAAACAGATACCATCTAGCTTGCATTTTGAACAATCTAATCCGGAAATAGACTTCGCCAACAGCCCCTTTTATGTGAATACTCAGCTTCATGAATGGAAAACAGACGGAACTAAACGCCGCGCTGGAGTTAGTTCTTTTGGCATTGGAGGTACAAATGCTCATGTTGTCTTGGAAGAAGCTCCGACGGTTGAATCTTCTGGCAAATCTCGTCCTTGGCAATTGCTGGTAGTTTCTGCCAAAACTGACTCAGCTTTAGAGACAGCAACTGCAAATTTGGTTAATCACCTGCAACAGCACCCAGAACTCAACCTTGCAGATGTCGCTTATACATTGCAAGTCGGTCGGCATGGTTTGAGCCATCGGCGGACAGTTGTTTGTCAAGATACTGAAGATGCGATCGCAGCCCTCCAAAATCCCAAACGAGTCCTCACTAGTACTCAGGACATAAATGAGCGCCCAGTAGTCTTTATGTTTACTGGTTTGGGAACTCATTATGTCAACATGGGTTGTGAATTATACCAATTAGAGCCAACTTTTCGCGAACACCTAGATCGCTGTTGCTCTTTGTTTGAACCTCTGTTGGGTCTTAATCTCAAAGAAGTTATTTATCCTATTTCCTCCGCAAAGCAAGAAGCAACAAAAGAAAAATCGGGTATAGATTTACGCCAAATGCTTGGTCGTGATCCCGAATCACCAGATCCCGCCGCTCAAAAATTAAATCAGACCTATCTCACTCAGCCAGCACTGTTTGCTATTGAGTATGCTTTAGCTCAATTATGGATATCCTGGGGCATTCGTCCAGTAGCAATGATTGGTTACAGCATCGGTGAATATACGGCTGCAACTCTAGCAGGAGTATTGTCTCTAGAAGATGCGATTACTCTTGTTGCCAAAAGAGCGCAAATGATTCAAGAGTTGCCAGGGGGAGCAATGCTAGCAGTTCCCTTAACAGAAGAAGAAGTGCAACTTTTCTTAAGTGAAAAGCTTTCCTTATCAGCCGTCAATGGTTCATTCCAGTGCGTACTTGCGGGAACTACACAGGCTGTAGAGGAACTGTCACACGAGTTGAGTGCTAAGGGGTTAGCTTGTCGGCAATTGCAGACTTCCCATGCTTTTCATTCTTACATGATGGAAGCGATCGCTAACTCTTTCACTGAATTGGTACAAACTATCAATCTCAAACCACCACAGATCCCTTATTTATCAAATGTTACGGGAACTTGGATAACACCAGAGCAAGCCACAAATCCCAGCTACTGGACACAGCACATGTGCCAACCCGTGCTATTTGCCGATGGAGTAAATCAGTTGTGGACACAACACAGTCCTATTTTGTTGGAGATAGGGCCAGGACAAGCATTAAGCAGCTTGGCGATGCAATGTTTAGATAATGTTTCTGATGATAACAAGGTAGTATTATCCTCGCTGCGCTATGCTTACGAACAACAGTCTGACGTTGCTTTTATCCTAAACACATTAGGACAACTATGGCTTGAGGGAATCAAGATAGATTGGTCAGGATTTCATACCCATGAGCGCCGACACCGCCTTCCCTTGCCAACATATCCCTTTGAGCGACAAAGATATTGGATTGAACCACAAAAATTATCTACAGCACAAACAAAT
>NZ_JAIVFR010000321.1 GCF_020829685.1 Nostoc sp. CHAB 5715
AGTGAAAATTACAGCATTCAAATTTGAGCTTTTACCTAGATTTTCTATCTGCCCTTGAATTTGTGTTGGTTCATCTTTGATAATTGTGTAGGCTCCTACAGCATGGTTAGCACCAAGGAGTAACTGCTGAATTAGCTGGCCACTTTTGTCTGTTTCAAAAGTGCGTGTATCGCTGACAGTAACCACAGCACAAGTTACCGTAATTTCTAGCAAGTCTGGGTGGGGTTGTGGCATTATATGTCACTCATGAATTTTGACTAATGGATAATTGGGCATGGTAAATGGCGCACTCATTAAACATGACAATTCCCCATGCCCCATGCCCTCTGCCCTATACCCTATGCCTCATTTTTGCTCAGTCCCAGATCGTTTTCTTCAGCATACCGTTCCATGAAGCGCATAAAGCGATCCCATTCTTGGGCAGATTTCATGACGTAAAGTGCTTCTAATGCTTCCGGTTTCCCGTTGATAAATTTAGCTTTAACTTCACGGGTAATTATCTCTCCTTCTTGGTCAATCAGGTACATTCCGGTAATATCTTCGGTGCTACCTTGATCTAAAATCTTTGGATTGGTAAAAATAAACGTCGCTGTGCCACTGTCACCAGTGCGCGATCGCGTCAAGCGCACCTCTGGAATTACTTCTTCGTCAAGACCTCTAGAAAACTGGATTTTCGCCATGATGACTAAATTTAAACTTTTGTGATGGTTAATTTAATATTCTCTCATCAATTAGAACACCACGGTCTAGAGGCTACTGTTATTCATCTTTTTAGTGTATATACTTAAATTGCTTCTTTTTCAAGTAACAAAGTTACTGGTCCATCATTTTCAATTGTAACATGCATCATTGCACCAAATTGACCTGTTTCCACCTGCAAACCGCTAGCTTTTAACTTGGTAACAAAACGATTATACAAATCTGCTGCTGATTGGGGAGCGGCTGAACGGTCAAAAGAAGGGCGGCGACCTTTGCGACAGTCACCGTAAAGGGTAAACTGACTGACTACTAACAAATCGCCACCAATTTCTTGTACAGATTTTTGCCAGCGATCGTCACCTTCCTCGTCAGGAAACAGCCGTAATTCCAAGCACTTACGCACCATCCAGTCGATTTCAATATCAGTGTCGGTATTGGCTATGCCTACGAGCAAATTTAGCCCCCGCCCAATTTTACCGACAATTTCACCGTTAACTGTAACTTGAGATGATTTGACTCGCTGGATAACAACGCGCATTTTAATCTAAAAGTTCATCAATCTTTCAATTTTAGAGCGATCGCATTCTTAAACCGCAAACTAAATATAGAAACAATGAGCGCTTATCATCTGATAAAATCTCTTAATGTTCGATAACGTTTGTAAGTTCCTTGCTGAAACTTTCTCTAGTGACTTTGCCACTTGGCTGTTAGGAGAATCTATTACCCTGACTGAATTAAGTCCTTCTGAACTTTCTCTTGAACCAATCCGCGCCGATGCGCTGATATTGCTCCAATCCGATGAAGTTGTGCTGCATTTGGAATTCCAAACCCAACCGAAAGCTGATATTCCCTTTCGGATGATTGATTATCGGTTGCGAGTATATCGCCGCTTTAAAAGTAAGCGAATGCCTCAGGTAGTGATTTATCTGCAACAGACAAATTCAGAACTTGTGCAGCAAACCACATTCACTTTAGAAGAAACCTCTCATAGGTTCGAGGTAATTGGCCTTTGGGAGCAACCAACAAGTGTATTTTTGGAGCATCCAGGATTATTACCATTTGCGGTGCTAAGTCAGACAAATAACCGCACTGCTACGTTACAACAAGTTGCTCAAGAAATTTCAGAAATTACCGATCAACGTATCCAAAACAATATTGCAGCCTCAGCCTTTATTCTGGCTGGGCTAGTATTAGAGAAAGAGATAATTCAACAATTGCTGCGGAGGGAACTTATGCAGGAATCAGTAACTTATCAAGCTATCCTTGCTGAAGGTTTAGCCGAAGGTCGTGCTGAAGGTCGTGTTGAAGGTATTGCTGAAGGTCGTGCTGAAGAAGTGCGGCGTGTAGCGATAAATTCGCTCAAAGAGGGAATCTCAGTGGAAATAGTGGCGAGAGTGACAGGGTTATCCGTGGAGCAGGTACAGCAGTTAGCAAGTGAAGAATCTGGTAATGCAGGGAAATGAGGAAGCGATGTCTACGACGGGCTACGCCTACGCTATTATCTCATTTTCATTGCTCAAAATCGATGGCGGAGGCATTAAAAACGCATTCCCAGGTGGAACGGTGGAACCTGGGAACGAGTACGAATATTAAACTCCTAACAGACGCGATTAATCGCGTCTCTAACTTTTATTTCCCAAACCCTTTACCGCGAGAGGTTGAAGGTAGACAAATGCAGTTTTCGAGTTGACTAATTAAAGTCTCACGATCCAAATTTTGACCAATTAGCACGATTTGGTTTTTTAGTTTACCTTTCCATTCATCATCATCCAAGGTAAAGCGTTTACCGCAAAGGTGGAAAATGTGACGCTTCGGACTTTCATCAAACCACATAATTCCCTTCGCTCGGAAGATATTTGAAGGTAGCTGGTTATCTAAGAAATACTGAAACTTTCTAATAGAAAAAGGCTTGTCACTTTGGAAAGAGATGGAAGTAAAACCATCATTTTCTAAATGGTCAGAATGATGGTGATCGTGGTGATCGTGGTCATGGTCGTGATGATCGTGACCGCATGTTGAGTGATCATGATCATCATGGTCGTGATGTTCATGAGCATGATGGTCGTGTTGATCTACCACTGTGTCAAAATATTTATCAGACTCAAACAGACCAACACTGAGAATTAACGGAAGTGGCACTTGCGATCGCGTGGTGCGAAGAATTCTCGCTCCTTCCTTAACTTCGTTAATTTTTGTTTCTAACTCATTCAAAGTGGCTTCATCAACCAAATCAGTTTTGTTCAGTACAATTACATCACCATAGGCAATCTGGCTGTATGCCGCCTGAGAGTTAAATAAATCTAGGCTGTAATTTGCCGCGTCTACTACGGTAATAATCGAATCTAAGCGAGTTAAATCTCGCAATTCTGTACCTAAAAATGTTAGAGCTACTGGTAGCGGATCTGCCAATCCAGTTGTTTCCACTACTAGATAATCTAGATTTTCTTGGCGTTCTAAAACTTTGTAAACTGCATCTACCAAATCATTATTAATAGTGCAGCAGATACAACCATTATTTAGCTCCACCATGTTCTCACCAGTGGAAACAATTAGCTCGTTATCGATGCCAATTTCGCCAAATTCATTCACGAGAACTGCGGTTTTCAAACCCTGTTGGTTGTTGAGGATATGATTGAGTAAAGTCGTCTTGCCACTACCGAGGAAACCCGTAATAATTGTTACTGGCATTCCTTGTTTGGGCGTATCCATTGCCGAAGATTCGGGTGTAACTGCTGATTGCATAGCGCTGTTATCAAATAGTCAAAAAATAGTAATGTAGCGCAGATAGTCCAGAAAACACTAGCGCCGCTACGCGAAAGTCAAAAGGAGCCAGTGCGTTGCGCGGGTTCCCCGCGTTGTTCGCGCAGCGTCTCCCCTTGGGAGAAGCAACTGGCTCTCAAAAGTCAAAAACACTTGATTTTTGGGCTTTCGAGATTTTGTCCAATAGTATGTTGATTTCCGCCTTGACGTACTAGCATAGGGATGCTGGACTGTCATCCCAGCTGCTTTACCCTATTATTACGTATCTTCTTATTTCAGCATTACTCTGTTATGACCCTAACCCTTTACAATACCCTCACTCGTCGTCAAGAACCGTTTGAAACAGTCGAAGCAGGCAAGGTTAAGATGTATTACTGCGGCGTGACGGTGTATGACTACTGCCATTTGGGTCATGCTAGAGCTTGCATCGTTTGGGACGTAGTGCGCCGATACCTCCAGTTTATCGGCTATGAAGTGCGATATATCCAAAATTTTACCGATATTGATGACAAGATTCTCAATCGAGCCTGTGTTGAACATTCATCAATGGAAGCTGTAGCCGATCGCTTTATCAAAGCATATTTTGAGGATATGGCGCGATTGGGAATCAAAGAAGCTGATGAATATCCCCGCGCTACCCACACGATGAATGGCATTCAACGCTTAATTCATGAGTTGGAAAATAAGGGTTTTGCTTACCCTGCTGACGGCGATGTGTATTATGAAGTGCGACAGTTTGCTGAGTATGGCAAGCTTTCTGGACGCAAATTAGAAGATATGCAAGCCGGGAAAAGCGATCGCGTCAACGTAGAAGATCCAGAATATCAGAAAAAGAAAGACCCCTTCGATTTTGCTTTATGGAAGGCAGCAAAACCAGGAGAACCAGCTTGGGAATCACCTTGGGGTGCAGGTCGTCCAGGGTGGCACATTGAATGCTCGGCAATGGTGCGCGATCGCTTGGGTGATACCATAGATATTCATGCTGGTGGTGCTGACTTAATTTTTCCTCATCACGAAAACGAAATTGCCCAATCTGAGGCTGTTACAGGAAAACCCCTGTCGCGTTATTGGTTACATAACGGCATGGTGAAGGTAGATGGTGAAAAAATGTCCAAATCTTTGGGCAACTTTATCACTATTCGAGAATTACTGGATCGAGGAGTTGACCCGATGGCAGTGCGGTTGTTTGTGCTAACCGCTCAATATCGCACACCCATAGATTTTACTGACGAAGCGATCGCCGCAGCAACCAACGGTTGGCACACCATTAAAGAAGGTTTACTCTTCGGCTACCAATACGGTAAACAACTAGGTTGGGGAGTGGGGAGTGGGGAGTGGGGAGTAGGAACAGCCTCACTACTTCCTGAAACTATTGAACGTTTTCAAGAAACTGTGAATAACGACTTTAATTTTCCTGGTGGGTTAACAGTGCTGTTTGAATTAGCTAAAGAACTGCGCCGTGAGGGGCATATTCTTGTGCATGAAGGGAAAACCGAAACTTCCCCTGATGAGTTAAAGCGTCAATGGCAAACTCTCGTCACATTGGCTGGAGTTTTAGGTTTAGAAGCCGAGATAGAAGCAGAACCTGACAAGAGTAATGGTTTAAGCGATGCGGAAATTGAAGCGAAAATTCAGCAAAGGCAAGAAGCACGTAAAGCCAAGAATTTTGCCGAAAGCGATCGCATTCGTGACGAACTCCAAGCAGAAGGTATTACGCTAATTGATAGCCGTGATGGCACGCGCTGGCATCGGAATTAGGGAGAGTGGGGAGTAGGGAGTAGGGAGTAGGGAGTAGGGGAAAATTCCCCATTCCCCATTCCCCATTCCCCATTCCCCATTCCCCACTCCCCACTCCCCACTCCCCACTCCCCATTCTCTTAAATTATGTGGTCTGAACTTAAAAAAGCGATCGCTAGTTTCGATATTCCTGCTGATTGGATTGGTATTAGAGCCGTAAAGCAGACTTCTACAACCCGTTCAGTCCGTGACGGCTTACCCCAACTAAACGGCAAATCCTTCACTGTAGGAGCGATGCTGGAAGTTTTGGTAAATGGCTGTTTGGGTTATGCAGCAACTAACTCTCTAGAACTGTCTTCCTTACAAACTGCTGCCGAAACAGCCTATAAACAGGCACTAGCAGCCAGTGAATGGTGGATACATCCCTTCCGTGAAAGTGAGCGCCCTAAAGTCGTTGGTGAATATAAATCTCCATACCTTGAGCCATTGAATGCTTTGAGTCCGGGAGAAATCAACGATTTACTGGTTCGGATTTGCCAAACCCTGAAAGTTGATGACAAGATTGTGCAAACCATAGCCAGTGCTAGCACCATTGAGAGAGAGTCTTGGTTTATTAGCAGCAACGGCTCAGAAGTCTATCAACAAATTCTATCTATAGGCACTCATTATGGAGCCACCGCCCAAGATGGTGCGGTTGTACAGCAGCGCAGTAACAATGGTTCTCACGCAAACTATTACCAAGGCGGACTAGAACTTTTAAAACAAGAAAACTTATGGCATCGGGTGCGACAAATTGGCGAACAAGCAGTAGAACTCTTGACAGCAGAAGAATGCCCAACCACTCGTACCAATTTAGTTTTAGCCCCAGACCAAATGATGCTGCAAATCCATGAAAGTGTCGGGCATCCCCTAGAAATTGACCGAATTTTGGGAGATGAGCGTAACTATGCTGGGGGCAGCTTCGTTAATAAAAGTGATTTTGGTAACCTAGTATATGGTTCGCCACTGATGAATATTACCTTTGATCCTAACGTGCGTGGCGAATTTTCTAGCTATGGCTTTGATGATACCGGTGCTGTAGCAACAAAGGAATATTTGGTTAAAGAAGGAGTACTGCAACGGGGTTTAGGCAGTCTAGAGAGTCAAGCAAGAGCAGGTGTAGCAGGAGTTGCCTGTGCGCGTGCTTGCTCATGGAATCGACCTGCGATCGATCGCATGGCAAACTTAAATTTAGAGCCTCTAAACGCTAGCTTTGAAGACATTATTGGCGGCATAGAACACGGCGTTTACATGGAATCTAACCGATCTTGGTCAATTGACGATCGCCGCTACAAATTCCAATTTGGTTGCGAGTACGCTAAATTAATTGAAAACGGTAAACTTACCAAAACCCTTCGTAATCCTAATTATCGCGCCACAACACCAGAGTTTTGGCATAGCTTAATCCAAGTCGGAGATGCCACAAACTGGCAAATGTATGGTACTCCTTATTGTGGTAAAGGAGAACCAAATCAGGCTATTTGGGTAGGACATGGTTCACCTGTTTGTGTATTTGCTAATGTCGAAGTTTTTGGTGGAGGAACTTGAAGAGGACACGGGGACACAGAGACATTTTCATTCTCCGCGCCCCCACTCCCCACTCCCCGCTCCCCACTCCCTATTAATATTTAATATCTATGAAAATTGAGGAATTATCTGCGTTAGAAGTCAGCTTTAATCAACTGATTGAAACTCTGCTGATTAAAAAAGCCGAAAGTGAACAATTCACTGTAAAACTCAGCAGTGAAAGAAGTCAATTTACTCGTTTCAATCATGCGAAAGTGCGACAAACTGGTTGTGTTGCTGATGGTTGGATCGAACTGACTTTGATGGCCAATCAGCGCAGCAGTATTCGGCAGTTTCCTTTTACTGGAAATTGGGAGGTAGATTGGCAGTTAGCATATACTGCTTTGCAGGAACTACGTGACG
>NZ_JAIVFR010000322.1 GCF_020829685.1 Nostoc sp. CHAB 5715
CCTGGCGAATTGTTCGCAAAGCGGCATTATCTAAGGAGCCACCAATACTGCCAATACTGATATTAACCGCACGACTTTCAGCAAATGCCGGCGCACTAATCGACAATACTGCCCCGACAATAATGAACTTCTCCAACCAAACCAAATTCTAGAGCGCGGACAAAGGATTTTTCTGCCTGTTTAAAATCTTGTTTTTGGAATTCTTGCTGACCCCGTAGCAACCAAATCTCTGATTCTTTGGGAGTGAATTCAATATCAGGGTGCAAGCGCTGATTTTTTTTGATTTCTTCCAATGCCTGCCGATATTTTTTCTGCTTCAGTAATTCTTGCAGTTGCATCTGGAAAGAGTTTTCAGCAACTTTTGTCCCTGTGTTAGAGACGTGTTGTTGCGAGCGCTGTTTGGACTGATGTTTAGCCACTGGGCTTTCTTCCTAATTGTTTTTTGATTTTCACTCTCATAGTTAAGGGCGGCTCCAACTACTCTCTTAATTTCAATATTAGTATTAGTGGGTCGTTCGCAGAAATTTTACAAGCCGCTGTAACGTTTTCCTCTCAATGCTATTCTCCTCGCTAAAGCCGCCAATTATCACCATCTTCAGATGGTACTGCAACGCGTCTATGAATCTGCGCCAGCTTCAGCTACAGCAGCACCCACGTCTGGTTTTACCTCCTTCGCCTTCTTTTCAAAAAGCTGAATTCCTGCGTCAATCACTTCAAAGCCGTTCTCTGTTCGTTGGCCAAGCTTGCCCGAAACTGCCCCTGCCCAGTCTGCAAACTCTGAAGCGCTAGTTTCAGCCTTGCGCCAGCTTTTTGCATTAATCAGAGCAGTGAAGACTATACCGTTTTGGTCAGTCAGTGAGACTTCAACTTTTTTATTCGCTGCTGGTTTGGCATCAGGCAGTGCGCCACTAAACTTAATTGTGACCTCGCTTTTTGCTTCCATCGCTTCCCCTAAATCATTAGAAATTCAAATTCTTCGCTTTTGATATTATCAGGCTTGATGGAATGGCATCGCAAATGGGTGCATCCCAGTTTTTATTTTGCAATGAGAGAATAACTGTCATTGCGAGGAGGAACGACGAACGCAAGTGCGTGTCGCAGACAAGCAATCTCATGGACTCGTTTTGACCTAAAGAATTTTGCGATTGCTTCGTTCCTCGCAATGACATGTAAAAAAGTGGGATGCTCCCTCGCAAATTAGGTACTTTAAACCAAATTTACCCTTGGTGATAATTTAGCGCAGCTTCATACAAAAATGGTATCAGGTTCACAGTACGATGACTTGATTGTGGGGAACAATGGCAACGATACGTTCTCTGGGGGCTATGGTGGCAATGATACGATAGATGGGGGTAAGGGTGACGATGTGTTGTCCGTCGATTACAGTAATGTTGAAGAAAAGATCACTTCGACATTCAATGCTATTACTAACACTGGCTTAATTACGGCTGGTACTGCTCGAATTAGCTATAAGTTTATAGAACAATTAGATATCACAGGTACACGGTACGATGACTTGATTGTGGGGAGCAATGGCAATGATACCCTCAAGGGTTATTCTGGCAATGATACCCTCACAGGTGGCAAAGGTAATGATAGCCTAATTGGAGAAGTTGGTACTGACACCTTTGCTTTCAATAGTTTCAATGAAGGCATTGATAGTATTGATGACTTCTACGCGACAAATGAACTGATTCAGGTATCGGCTGATGGTTTTCGTGGCGGGTTATCATCAGGTTCACTCAAAGCAAATCAGTTTACCATCGGAACATCTGCAACCACTAACACTCAGCGATTTATCTATAACATCGCTACAGGTGCATTGTTCTTTGACCAAGATGGTAGTAAATCTAGCTTTACTCAGGTACAATTTGCACAACTAGATGGTGGAGTGACACTAACCGAAAACAATTTTGTGGTTGTTTAATCGGAATTAGCGCTTTGCTATCCAAGCGGTATGGTTTGCGAGGTGCTAAGTACAGCATTTCATTAATTCGTAGCGAATTAAATTTGGCAATATCCTGCAATGCCAATGCATCGGCTAACAATGCCAATGCATCGGCTAACAATGCCAATGCATCGACTGACAATGCCAATGCATCGACTGACAATGCCAATGCATCGACTGACAATGCCAATGCATCGACTGACAATGCCAATGCGTCTCCTTGCATTAAAAACGTTACGATTTTACGCAAAGCTGTACTAAGTAACTACGCAAAATTAATTACAGTCATTGCGAGCGAAGCGTTCGCGGAGCGTCTCGAAGAGAAGCAATCCCAGCTTTTGCGATTGCTTCATTTCGCTTCTCTACGAGACGCTACCGCGAACGCTGCATTCGCAATGACATTGTGTAATTAATTATGTTTACCTACTTATTTTTAGCATCTCGCATTTGATTTCTACAAGCCGCATACTCTTGACTTATAGTCACGAGTATGTTGTAAAGGCGAAAGCGCCAAAATATCCGGGTTTTGGCAATAATATCCTTGAAACGGAAGAAAGCTTTTATTTTTTGGATCTTCTTCAGCGATTAACAGTACTCATATCAGGATAGCGATCGCCTGCGGTAAAACCCTTTATTGCTATTGCTTCAATCCGACTGAGGTCATCTGTAGTTAGAACAATCTCAGTTGCTGCGATGTTTTCTTCTAAATAAGTGCGCCGCTTTGTACCAGGAATCGGCACAATATCTTCACCTTGAGCCAGTAGCCATGCCAAAGCAAGTTGGCTAGGTGTGACTTGCTTTTCATCAGCGATTTCCTTGACTTTTTCAACTAATTGCAGGTTTTTATAGAAATTATCGCCCTGAAAACGGGGATTATTTCTCCGGTAATCATCTGCTGCAAGGTCTTCAGGACGGGTGATGGCTCCCGATAAAAACCCACGACCAAGAGGACTGTAAGCAACAAAACCAATTCCTAGTTCTCGTATAGTAGGTAAAATTTCATCTTCTGGATCGCGGCTCCACAAAGAATACTCTGTTTGTAGCGCGGTAATTGGATGAACTGCCACAGCCCGTCGAATTGTCGCCGGGGCAGCTTCCGACAGCCCTAAGTAGCGCACTTTACCAGCCTGTACTAACTGAGCCATTGCCCCTACAGTATCTTCGATTGGCACGTTTGGATCAACTCGATGTTGATAGTAAAGGTCGATAACCTCTACTCCTAAGCGTTTAAGTGAAGCATCACAAGCTGTCTGGACATATTCAGGGCTGCCATTAACTCCTTTCCAACCACCTTCTTCGGTACGAACATTGCCAAACTTGGTTGCTAATACTACTTGCTCTCGACGATCCTTAATTGCTCTACCTACTAATTGCTCATTAGTGAAAGGCCCATACATATCAGCAGTATCGAGAAAATTAACTCCAAGTTCCAAAGCACGATGGATAGTGGCGATCGCTTCAGATTCATCACGACCACTGTAAAACTCAGACATTCCCATGCAACCAAGTCCCAACTGTGAAACTTCCAGTCCTTGTTTGCCTAACTTTCTAGTTTTCATTGAAAATCTCCTAGCTATTAAGTCTTATATGAACATCAGTATTAAAATAAATAACGACATGTTACCTAAATTACAGGAATTTGTCTTAGCTCTTTAGTAGTATTTTGAGCAATTTAGCTACTGTTGCTTTTGTTTATAATTTCATTTGTATCTAAAAATGCAGTAATTGTTCACAGAGCTTCAAACCATTGGATAGAAATAATTGCAGAAACACTATTTCTTTTTTAGTAGGCAGAAACCAGGCTTTTAAGATTGAATCGAATTAAGTAAATTGAGGAAAACAAAATGGCTTTAATTCGTTGGGAACCTTTAGAGAAGTAGAAATTATGCAGCGCCAAATAAATCGATTATTCGATCAAATGCTGTCACCTCAAGAGAGCGATCGCCTACGGAAAGACGTAGCCCATCGTGGCGATATTATTGCATTTACACCTCCTGCCGAAATCCATGAGACTACCGATGCCTTTAAACTTGGTTTTGCAAGATTTTTCAAACCCTTTGCACCTACAACTTCTTGAAGTACCTGGCGATCGGTAAGAGCCCGAAACCCAGCTTTTCATAGGTATAACGTGCCGGGGCATGGCCAGGATCGCCTCCAGTCTCGACCATAGCAACCGACATCCCAGCAACTTTCATCCAATCAAGAACGAATTCCATGAGAGCGCTGCCAATGCCTCGACGTTGATAGTCTGGATCGACGGCGATCATGTAGATTTCTCCCAACCTGCTCTCTGAGTGGAGTTTCACGGCTACAAAGCCCACAGTTGAACCAGAGTCGATCGCCGTTCGCGGAGCGTTCCGTAGGAAAGGCGGGTCTTCGACCATCGCAACCCACACCTTTGTGTTTGCGTCAGCACAGACTTCCTCGACAGCCTTTTGCTGGCTTACACGCCAATCGGGATCGGGATAGAGTTCCCGGTACACGTCAAGGTCTATCGCTTTCTGAATCGAATCAAAGACCGGAGTCCATGCCCGAAGCGAAAGACGAATGACGGCATCAAGTTGATGGGGGTTGTATGGTTCAATTCGCATTTCAGTAGAGCAAGTTAAATTCAAAATTTGCTATTATACCATAAAAATGCATCATCTTCTACAAAGGCAGCGCTTGCCTATCCAGAATCAGTATCTTCTGTCCCCTATTCCAGCAGCGAACCTAAATGGCGAATAAAGAGCTAGAAACGCTCAAAAAACTAGCTTTTAATCAATCTGAGCGCAGTTCAGAACAGCCTTTGTCACCACCAGACTCCGACGCTAGCTTAACCAAAGAAAAGCCTAAGCGAAATATGAACTGGTGGTTTTTAAAGATAGCGTCTATTACAGGATTATTGTATTTACTCTTTATCGTACTTACTCCTACCCCACCTCCTCAAGAAAACCGTAGAATTGGAAATACGGAAGTTATTATATTTAGTTTGATTTTGCTGTTTAACTCAGGTTTGCTAGATAACATAGATGATATCTCAATTTCAGGTACGGGAATTGCGCTAAGGAGACTCAAGCAAGAAGTTAAGGATGATATCAATAAGTTGCAAGATGAGCAAATAGCCGAACTGAATAGACAACAGAAGCGGATTGACTTACTTCAGGAGCAACAATCAGCAACATTGCAATTTTTAGTTAGATATCTGATTGATGGCAATGAACTTAAGCATCTAATTATGCTTAATTCCCAAGAAGAATTTAACTTTAAATTTGACGATGATTTAGCAATGGAACTGAAGCATCTTCGAGCTATGGGTTTTATTAATAATTTTGTGGGCAAAGGAATTGAAAAAATTCAACAAGATGGAGAAGGAGATTTAAAAAACTATTTTCACATTACAGAAGAAGGTAAATCGTATTTAGCTTTGAGAAAAACCTTAGGAATCAATGAAATTCCTGGACTGGGTGAAGATGGACGATGGCATCGAGACATTAGGGATTCAGCAGTCATCTCCTTGTGACTAAAATATACCCAAAAATCTTTAGTCTACTGAAGTAGACTTTAGCTAAAAGCCAAAGAACTTTAGTTCCAGGCGCGTGAGTCAAGCCGAAAGTTTTGCTATTTCTAAGCTTTTGTTGACACTAATGGGCGCTGCCGTGCCCTTACACCTGGCGATATAATGTTGTACCGCATCTGAATGGGAACCGCTATATCAGCTTTAAAATAGAGTTGTTGCACGAATGGGGAAAAATGGTAAGAGGAAGTAATTGAACACTAGCACTTCATAATTACCAATTACAAGAACCAACCAAACTAGCCACTATCTCAACTAGTTCTTCTGGATCAATCGGTTTAGATACATGAGTGTTAAAGCCACCTTCCAAGGCGCGGATACGATCCTCACTATCAGCAAAGGCTGTTAAAGCAATAGCCGGGACTCGTCCACCATTCTTTGGTTTGAGCGCACGAATTTTGCGGATGAAAGTGTAACCATCCTCCCCAGGCAACCCGATATCAGAAATTAAAACATCGGGTTGCAATTCAGATAAAACTTTGCGTGCCGCATCTGCTGATATTACTGCTATAACTTTTGCTCCATCCATTTCCAACACAGTAGTGATGAAGAAGCGAGTATCATCATCATCCTCAACTACCAGAATATCTAAACCAGCGAGAGTTCCAGAAGGTTCCATAAATGCCATTTTATTATAACTTTCTGTGACTTTTACCTGCTAATGATAAAATCAGGGCTTGAGAAACCCTCAAAATGACCTTTTTCATATGCGGTGAAAAGTCAGAACTATATAATCAACGGTAAAACAAACAGAAAACAACTTATAATCAATTTTAACAATTTATTTGTATCTAAATGCACATCTAATTTAGAATCGAAAATCTTCCAAATGGTAGGTATAATTTATTTTTTTATTTTTATTTTAGAAGCAACGCTATAAAAAAAGTTATTTTTATCCTGCTCTTTGTAATTATAATCATGAATTTGGTGTAAAAAATCTTGAGTTTTAAATAAAATTGAGTCCTGGCTTTACCCATGAAAAAATAAGGCTTTTACCCAATATGGTTGAACTACGTAAAAGCTTTATTAAGTATAGAAATTAAAGCATTTCCTTGTGAAGGAGGCTCTATCTATGGATTACTTGCCCAAGAAAAAATTGGGGCAAAAATTCGCTTTATAGTTGCTTATCAAACTATTAGTGATGATTTGAATATAGTAGTTCCCATTCAGATGCGGTACAACATTATATCACGAGGTGTAGGGTGTACCTCACGTAAACAAGAACCGCTATAATTTATGCGATCGCAGTACTTTATGATCTACAAGTTCATAAATACACGGCTCTCGATATTATTGAGAGGTTCGATGGTTGGGCGATTGACTACGGTATTGGGCGAGAGGGCGCGATTGCAATGCGATCGCTCTCTAACTCCAAAATGCAAATAATGCTTCATTCTCGAAGAAACCTGCAAGTTCTATGTAGTTTTTATGTCATTTATAGCCAGTTGTAGAGCGGGAACTGAACTCTTTTGAGTACTGTATCAATCATGTAGAGGCGTTCAACAGCACTCACACAACAAAATGAAGAAGCAGGGGAGCAATAAGCAAGGGGAAAAGGGGAAACTTTCTCCCCTACCTCCCAGCAAGAACTGCCCCAATTCCTCTTTTCCTTCCCCCTGCAAGAACTGCCTCTTGTTGAC
>NZ_JAIVFR010000323.1 GCF_020829685.1 Nostoc sp. CHAB 5715
AGATACTTTACTACAAGGTAGATGGGAAATTGCACCTCATCCTCATGACCCACCGCATACGCCAGATAATCATGCTTGGATTTCGGTGATACCTGCTCGGTTTATCGGAAATCATACTCGGTGTCGAGTTCAGGTGGATACGAGTAAATTGATGGCGGATAAGCAGTATAAACGTCAACTCATACTGCACAGTAATGCCTATCCAGCAATTCACACTTTAACGGTGAAGGTGCAGACGGCTGCTTTACCAATTGAAAAGCGAAAGATACCCTCTGGTGGTTTAATTGGGCTGTTTTTAGTGGCTGTGTTGGTAGCTATGGCTACGACTTGGTTTATTACTTATGCTGCAAGTGCTTTTGCAAGTTGGTATTTACAAAATGTTGTATATGAGTGGATTCTGTTTAGCAGTATTTCCTCACTTATGTTTGGGTTTTGGACGGGTTATTCCGAACTAAAGGGAGGAAAATCTGTGGATGAGGCTGTGGGTTTGGCTGTGGGTTGGGCTGTGGGTTTGGCTGTGGGTTGGGCTGGTTTGGCTGTGGGTTGGGTTGGTTTGGTTGTAGGTATAGCCGCGGGTTTGGCTGTGGGTTTGGCTGTGAATTGGGTTATAAATTTGGCTGAAGACTCATTTACAACTGTACTAATACTACTAACATTAGGATTTGGAGCTAGCGCAGGAACTGGGATAGTAGCGGGCTTTCTAAATCAATTTATTTTGTTAGCACTAACCGGAACCAGTTTACTCGCACTTTCCATGCTGCTTTATTCACCTCTAAAAAGACGTAGGTTAATTACTAAATATCGCCAGTCTGAGGAATCTTTAATTAAACCGTAATCAAACAGATCCCCGACTTCTTAAAGAAGTCGGGGATCTTGTAGTGTTTGTGAGTAAGATAAGATCGCACTCTCTTTTTTTCTGCCTAACTTAAGAATGCGAAGCCTTTTTTTACAAAGCGTTAATGTAGTGCGGTAAGCGATAGCTATGCCGTCAGGCTTATCGCTTTCACAAAAAGATTACGATATATATAAACAAATAAATATAGGTCAATCTATGTCTACCAAACATATCGCAGAGTATTTCAACTTTCTCTCTTCTGAAGACATTAGACTGAAAGATTCAAGAATTGGTATTGAAACAATTCTTTATGAATACATTGATTGTGGACGTTCTCCAGAAGAAATTGCCCAAATTTATCAAACAATCTCTTTAGAACAAGTATATGCAACAATTCTTTATTATCTGCAAAACAAAGAAGCTGTCAGTGCTTACATGAAAAACTGGATAGAACACGGTCATAGAATGCGAGAACAACAGAGGCTTAATCCTCCACCTGTATCAGAAAAAATGCGTCAAATCCGAACTGAAAGACAAGCCAATGTGAAAATATAGCAGGGCTATTTCGTTGCAGACAGAAACCGCCCAGAACTGAAGTTCTTTGGCTTTTAGCTAAAGTCCGTTAAAACGGACTATAAACTTTTCTCAGTCGTCTTAAGAAGACTTTCGCTATAAGAGAGGTGAATTCATTCGGAGGCGGACTATATGAGAATGAAATAGCCCTGGAAAATATAGAAGAATTAATAATAGCTGCTTTTGCATCAGAAGAAGATGAATATCAAGACCGAATAGTTTATTTACCCTTACCCTAAAAATAAGCGATCGCCTACGGTACGCTACGCGATCGCCAACTACAAAACTAAAACTGCTAAAATAAATCCATAACTACTTGATGCCGTATCCATTCTATGACCATAGCTCAAGAATTAGATGATCAAAAAGGCATCTGCGAAGATGTTATATTTCCCCCTGGTGATTTATATAGTGATGAGCCTCCCTTGGAAAGCGAACTACATCTAGAGCAAATCATGCTCTTACTCAAATGCCTAAAATGGCTGTGGCGAGATAAAAATGATTTCTATGCAGCAGGAAACCTGACTATCTACTACAGTCCACGCCAACGCAAATCAGAATACTTCCGAGGGCCAGACTTTTTTGTAGTACTGGGAACTGAACGTAAAACCCGTAAAAGTTGGGTAGTCTGGGAAGAAGATGGCAAATATCCAAATGTAATTCTGGAAATTTTGTCTGACTCAACAGCGAATACTGACAAAAATTTAAAGAAAACAATTTATCAAGATACTTTTCGCACGCCTGATTATTTTTGGTTCGACCCTTACACACAAGAATTTGCGGGATTTCATTTAGTAGATGGAGAATATCAACCTTTACAAGCAAGTGAAGAAGGATATTTGTGGAGTCATCAGCTAGGTTTATATTTAGGAGTTTATCAGGGACTATTGCGGTTTTTTACACGAGATGGTCAATTAGTGCCAACACTTGAAGAAGCGACAGAACAAGCTGAACAAAAAGCAGAACAAGCTGAACAAAAAGCAGAACAAGCTGAACAAAAAGCAGAACAAGCTGAACAAAAAGCAGAACGTTTGGCTGAAAAACTGCGGGAGTTAAATATCGACCCAGATACAATTTAGGGTACTGCGATCGCGTATAATATCGTAGGCATCGCCTTTTTTTAAAAAGCGTTAATCTACTGCGGTAAGCGATAGCTATGCCGTCAGGCTTATCGCTATCTACAACTCTGTTAAAATCAACCTAGAACTAATTGATGCCGGATTGATTCTATGACCATCACCCAAGAATCAGAATCTACTGAAGACATTTCTCAAGATGTGATATTTCCACCAGGTGATTTATATAGTGACGAACCTCCCTGGGAAACAGAACTGCACATGCGACAAATAATCTTACTTTTAGAATGCCTGAAATGGCTGTGGCGAGACAGAAATGATTTTTATGCGACGGCAAACCTGACTATCTATTACAATACGCAACAACTAAAATCAAGACACCTTAGTAGCCCAGACTTTTTTGTAGTATTAAAAACAGAACGTAAAATCCGCAAAAGTTGGGTAGTGTGGGAAGAATATGGCAAATATCCCCATGTCGTCGTAGAAATTATGTCGGAATCAACAGCCCAAACAGACAAAGGTATAAAGAAAGAAATTTATCAAGATACTTTTCGCACGCCGGATTATTTTTGGTTTGACCCATACACATTAGAATTTGCCGGATTTCATTTAGTAGATGGAAAATATCAACCTTTACAAGCAAATGCACAAGGGCATTTGTGGAGTAAACAATTAGGGTTATATTTGGGAATTCATCAGGGATTATTACGTTGGTTCACACCTGATGGACAATTAGTACTGACACTAGAAGAAACTATCGTGCAGGCACAAGAAACCATAGTAAAAGCACAAGCGAAAGAAAGAGTAGAACGTTTGGCAGCAAAATTGCGAGAGTTAAATATCGATCCAGATACAATTTAGATTAATATAATAATCGCATAGCGTAAAGTATTACACCCAAAGATAGTTCAACAGATTATACAAGCTATCAAACCTGATGAAAATGATCGGGTGCATCCCAGTTTTTATTTTGCTCTTGAGAATAACTGTCATTGCGAGGAGGAACGACGAAGCAATCTCATGGACTCGTTTTGAAGAGAAGAATTTTGCGATTGCTTCGTTCCTCTCTTCGAGACGCTACGCGAACGCAATGACATGTAAAAAAGTGGGATGCTCCCAAATGATCTGGCTGATGATAAAACCTGAATTTATAATCTATTGCTCAACACTCCACAAATATATGAGCGATCGCTTCACTAATTCATTTAGGATAGTGTTGTGCTAAAAACTCCTCAGCTTCAGTCCTATCTTTAATCACTCCATCTAAGGTAGCAGCAACTACATCATCTAATATTTGCCGATACTGCGGCCCTGGTTTGTAACCAAGTTTCTTTAAATCATTGCCATTCAATAGTGGCTGCACATTCGCCCAAACAGTTAAATATTCCCAAATCTGATGTCTAAGCGATCGCGGATTTTGCAAAGCAATTAAAATCAGCATTGGTAAGTCGTACTGTCGCAGCAACTGCACTACTTGACTGGGACTTTGACACTTAGGCAAAGATTCCATCACCTCAGTTTGGGCAGAAGCCAAGTGTTGCAAGCGTTTAATGCTATCCTCTTGCAGTTGCAGATTTTTTGCTACTTTCACTCGATATTGTGGTGCTAGATGGGCGATTAACGCTTCTAAGCGCATTTCCCAATGGATGAGGGTTGGTTGCGGGTCAAATCGCCGCAAACAGCGTTCTAGCAAACGTAATTGTCGCAGGAGTTCTGCGTCTAGCTTCAGGGTAGGATGGATACATTGCAATGCCCCTAAATTATCGAGTAACTGTAAAGCCGATTTCCAGTAGGGTGCTTCTAGGATGTGTTTTAATTCTGTTTTCAGTCTAGTTTGTAGGGCTGGAGTTTTGCTATTCTCTTGAGCAGTGCGATCGTAAACGCCACTGTTGATCGCATAGCGGATAAACTCTTCTGTTTGCGGTTCAATCTGAAATCCGAAGCGCACAGCAAAACGCACGCCACGATAAATCCGGGTGGGGTCTTCGATAAAGCTATTGGCGTGCAAAACCCGAATTTGCTTGGCTTGTAAATCGATTAATCCACCAAAGAAATCAAGTAATTCACCAGCACGGGGAGTAGTGAGGCGCAAAGCAAGGGCATTGATGGTAAAATCTCGACGATACAAGTCTTGACGAATGGAACTCGCTTCAACTTCTGGATTTGCTGCTGGATAAGGATAAAATTCCGTTCTAGCGGTGGCAATATCTACCCATAGAGAATCTAATTCTGGGTCTTTGTGCCACAACAAAGCAGCAGTTTGAAAAGCTCCGTGGATTTCTAAGCGGGCCGCAGGGTAAAGTTGTTGGAGTGCCTTTGCTAATTCTACACCAGCACCAACATCTGCTGATTTGTGAAAGCCATCAACCACAAGATCAATATCTTTAATCATCAAAGTGCCTGATGCTGCTTCAGCTAACAGTAAATCCCGCACTGCACCCCCGACAAGATAAAGATGCCAACCCCGTTTTTCTGCCTCTTGCGATGCTGTAGTGAGTAATTGCCACAGTTGCGGTGCAAGGCGATTTTGCAACTCAGTGCTGAGAGGAATTTTGAATTTTGTTAGCGCCGCGTTAGCGAGTCGGCTAGCGTCATTTTGAATTTTGAATTTTTGTCCCTCTTCGTCTTCATCCCTTTCTTGATGTAATTCCCGCAATACATCAGTACGAGTGACCAGACCAACTAACTGCTCATTCTCCAATACTGGTAAGCGTCCGATATCATAAGTCACCATCAGTGCTTCAATTTGTGGCAGTGTCGTATCTGGTGCGATCGTTTTAAGATTTGTGGTCATATAGCCTTTAACTGGCGCATGACTAAATCCGTGGTGCAGGGCAACATCAAGATCCCGGCGCGAAATAATACCTACTAACTGCCCTTGGGCATCGACTACAGATAAACCAGAGTGTCCATAGCGTAATAAAATGCGCTGGGCTTCGGCAATTGTAGTTTCAGGCAGAATCGTGCGAACAGGAGAGGACATCAAGTCCCTAGCTGTGGGGGGATGGGGAATTTGCGCTTTTACCCCGTCAAGGAGTTGTTTTAATATTGCCTGTGAATCAACTCCCCTTAGGTTTAGCGATGCGGCTTGTGAATGACCGCCGCCACCTAGAAGTTGGAATAATAGGTTAAGATTCGTTTTGGGAATTTGCGATCGCCCAATTACAGTTAACCGTGAATCCTCTTCACCTAAAGGATACTCATTAGCCAACAGTAGGGCATCAATTTCGGTTAATTCCACGAGTTCCGATGCCAAACTCGATAACCCAGGCACAAAATTTTTAGTTCTTAGAGTTACCCAAGCAACCGTGTATCCGCGTAGGCAAAGATATTCTAAATTTTCCAGCGATTCAGTTAATAACTGCTGCAATTGCGGTGATAATCCAGGGTCACGGTAGGTAGAAATTACTGATAAACTAGCACCTTGTTGCATCAACCAAGCCAAAGCTAGGGCATCCCGTGGTGTGGACTGGTCATAAGTCAAAGAGCCAGTGTCAACGTGGATACCCAAAGCCATCACAGTTGCTTCGGCAGGAGTCAAGGAAATTTCCTGTTGTTGCAATTGCTCAACGATTAAAGTTGTGGCTGCTCCTACTGAGGAAATATATGATTCGGTAGCCGGAATATCTGAATCTTGTCCTAAGTGATGGTCATAAATTATAATTTCTCTAATATGGGGTAAATCTAACCACTGGGCAGCCTTACCCAAGCGATCGCGCCGTTGCGTATCCACCACAGTCAGAGAACGAATTTTTTCTGGATTCACCGAACGGCGTTCAATTAGCGGATATTCATCCCGATGCAATGCTAAAAAATCCCGTACAGGAGGGTGAGAACCGCCAGTCAGCACAATCTTACTTCCCGGTAATAGACGCGTTAACCCTACTGCTGCTCCTAGTGCGTCAAAATCTGCTGTTGTGTGACAAAGAATTAAATCCATAGTTAAGAGCCATTAGTTAAAACTTAAAGTAGCCCCACATCTGACCCGTAGGGCAGCATAAGATAAATTTTTAGGCGGTAAGGAGAACTCAGACCCAACCAATAACGACTCTCACTCGTTGAGGAAAAGGGTAGGCGACGAATCGCCAATTTAATAAGCTTTTTCTGGTAAAATACTTGTGGTAAGCTTGACCCACATTGGTGTCTGATAAGCCTCTGTCCAGTAGCATTGCGACTATTGGTAAGCGACTTTGTTGCACAGCATGAAAGTAAGTCGGCACATCTTGATTAATACAAATTACCGATTGGTTTGTCTGATAGCGCGAATATGCACGCCAGTTGCTACAAGTCGGGGAACCCGCCCAACGCACTGGCTCCAGCATTTCATCCAGGATAGTAAAATTTGTAGGGTACAGGGTAAGAAATTCATAGTCTGCGGTAGGGCATTCCGTGGACTTAAAATAAAGCTCAACGCCTCCTAAGCAATAGCTGGATTGGTTGAGAAGCCTACACTGTAAAGCTTGCTGTCAGTGTAGGAGTATGTCACGATATTCTATCCTTAGTATTTAGCTGTATTGGGAGAATCAAAAATGACCATAATATTCCAATTTGCCTTGATAGGTCTAGTCCTATTGTCTTTTGTCCTGGTTGTTGGCGTCCCCGTTGCTTACGCCACTCCCCAAAAT
>NZ_JAIVFR010000324.1 GCF_020829685.1 Nostoc sp. CHAB 5715
GGTGAGCAGCGACGGCATGCAGAAGACGACCACGAACCCTTCGATCCGCGACCGAGCCGACATCTTGCACGCCGAAGCCAGGACCTCCAAAGGATCACGGCGAATCCGCGCCCGCACGCCGCGTTTGTTCAGACTCTCCACCAAATCCCGCGGCGGCTCCTGCCCCGGCGCCACCCACAGCAGACACTCTTCCTGCCCACGCACGCTTCCCCCTCCCCCCCCTGTTCCGGTGCCATGCGATCGCGCAGTGCTTGCGCGAGAGGCAGCATCCGGAGCACGCGGGTTGTCGCGAGGAAGTAATGGTTCTTCCCCTGGCTGGCGGCTCATGGGCGTTTTCAGTCTACCACAGGTTTGAACGTCAGTAGTCTGCATGTTCGCGTAAGTTACCCATCTTCTCAGGACATTTCGCGGCTATCCACAATTCCGATCAGCAATTGTCCCAGTTCAAGGGGTTACAAAGTTCTGAGCATCGCCATGAGTATGGTACTCGTCGTGTGCAGCCACCAAATGAACCCAAGTCATTGGGACACCAGCCACTGGTACAGTTGCTAGAAAGACTGCCTTGGCCTTTGATGTTGCAAACCGGTACTGGCGAGGTGGTAGCACGAAATCCCGCCTGGTGGGAGCAATTAGGAGCCTTGAAAGATCCAGAAGGAGTTAGGCAACAGGTGGAGGCAATACTTGTCCCTAAGCTTTCCGAAAAACCAGAATATGTCAGCCAACGAGCAATCAAGGTTTATCCCAATGGTAGGGAGAATGAGCATGGTAGTGAAAAGGAACTGACCCAGCAAGAAGCATCACCAAATGCTGTATACAGTCGCTGCTATTTGGATAGTCAAGTAAATACTTGTACCTGCGTTGTCGAAGTGCAAAATGGTCAGGAGCGAATCTGGCAATTTGCCAAAATTCCCTTAGATAGTCCTGAGTTTAAAGTTATGAGTGCACAAGAGGAGGTTGCACTCAGCGAGGATTTGTGGTTAGTTTTAGCTACTGATGTGACTGAACAGCAGCAGCTTTGCAAAGAATTAGCAGCAAAGAATGCCGATTTAATTCAACTAAATCGGTTGAAGGATGAGTTTTTAGCTTGTATTAGTCATGAACTCAAAACTCCCCTAACTGCCGTTTTAGGATTATCGCGGTTGCTGGTGGATCAGCAGTTGGGAGAACTTAATGAGCGTCAAGCCCGTTATGCGGGACTGATTCATCAAAGTGGTCGCCACCTAATGAGTGTGGTTAATGACATTTTAGATTTGACCCGCATGGAAACGGGACAAATGGATTTGACGCTGACTCCGGTGAAAATTCAGGCTGTGTGCGATCGCGCCTTATCAGATGCTAAAGCCATCCATACTCAAACTACCAAAACTACATCTGCCTCGCCAACTCAAAACACCCGTTCATCTGCTCCCCAATTCTGCCTTTCCATTGAACTAGGTTTAGACCAGATAGTGGCAGATGAATTACGCTTGCGCCAGATGCTAGTACACCTACTTTCCAACGCCTTTAAATTCACCGAAATATCTGGCGAAATTGGGCTACGGGTGAGCCGTTGGGAAGGATGGATTGCCTTTACAGTTTGGGATACAGGCATTGGCATTCCTGAACACCAGCAACACTTAATCTTTCAAAAATTCCAACAACTAGAAAATCCCCTTACCCGTAAATTTGAAGGCACTGGTTTGGGGCTGGTATTAACCCGGGCCCTGGCTCGTCTCCACGGAGGAGATGTCAGCTTCTTATCGCGTGAAGGAAAAGGTAGCCAGTTTACACTACTTCTGCCGCCCAGTCCCCCGAAAACAGGCTTTTCGGAACCAGATATGGGAATCAAAGAAGAGGAAGAAACGCGACACCAATCGACACGGGAAAACTCAGCCGCCCTTCCTCAGCATGTTATTACATCCACACAGCATCATCCGGCCAGTTCGCAACGGTTGGTTTTGGTAGTCGAGGCAGTAGCCCGATATATTGAAGACTTGACCGAACAACTTAAAGGTTTAGGATATCGGGTAGTGATTGCGCGATCGGGGACAGAAGCAGTCGAAAAAGCTCGGCGCTTGCAACCAATAGCGATATTTTTGAATCCGTTGCTACCCCTGCTATCAGGCTGGGATGTGCTGACTTTACTAAAATCTGACACCGCAACCCGTCGTATATCTGTAATTGTGACAGCGACGGCAGCCGAAAAGGAGCAAGCATTTGCTAACCGAGCCGATGGTTTCTTAAGCTTGCCAGTAGAGAATCACCTTTTAGCACCAGTTCTCGAAAAATTATGTACTTCACCAGCAGTTTTGCCGCAAGGGTTAAACAACAGCGCAATTATCCCAATTAAAACCCCACTGCGAATTCTCCGATTGGTGAATCCCCAGTTAGAATCGGTCAATCCCCACCCCTCACTTCGAGAACACCGGGTGATTGAAGTAGATGACCTAGATCAAGCAGAACTTTTGGCGCGGGTATGGCAGTTTGATGTCATTTTGCTAGATGTCGAAAGTACCACTGCCCAAATTTATCTGCAACAACTAATTCAGCACCCACGTTTGGCGGCTCTACCACTAGTTACTTGCGATGTCGCAACCACCCTAATAGCTTCTAAAATACCGGAGTTATCTGTATTTCCTTACTTAAGACCATTTACTAAAGACAACAGCAGTCGCACTGAAAACACAGATGCCTTACTATCAGTATTGGAAATTGCTTCTGGTATTTGCTGTCCTGCTAACATCTTGGTAGTGGATTTGACAATGCTGCGTGATTTACCACAGGTAAGACGCAGGCAAGTTAAGGGTTATCGCGCAGGAAAAAATTGCTCAATTAGTAGTGAAACTGCGGAACGGGGGTCTGAGTGGTTCCAAGCTTTAATTCAGTACCTACAAACAGCAGGCTTCAAAGCAGCGATGAGTCCCTGTTGGGCAGAAGTGTTACAACAAATTCGCCACCAAAGCGTTGACTTACTGCTAATTTGTTTAGGAGAATCCGCTATCCACAAAGACGTGCTAAAAGCACTGAAAACATTGGGAGATTCGCCTGACAAATTACCACCAATTTTAGTACTGAATCAGCGATTAAATCGCCTAGAAACCAGTTTCCAGCCTGGGGTAGCTGATAAGCAAATTGATAAGCAGAAGAAGAATGGTTTGGAATCGATAGAAACTATTGTTGGTGCGATCGCTACCCAAATATTACCGCGATCAATATCAATGGAAGACCTATTAAACCAGATCAATCACGCTTTAGCTGTCAATAGTTACAATCACAAATGTTAAGGATTATTGAGAATAAATTTGGTGGCGATGTCTACGACGGGCTATGACGCTCGCGGACTCGCTTTGCGCGTCGCTATCGGCGTCGCTATAATTTCTGTTGCTCGGTGGTAAATATCCGATGTGCTAACAAAGCCATACCTTGACTCAGTTACTTACTGAATATCGATCTCGTCCCTGCTGTTTCGCAGCATAAAGGGCTTGATCTGTCAAGGCAATCAGTGTATCTGGTAAATTTCCCGGTATCGGAATTGTACTGGCAATGCCAAGACTGACGGTTACAATCTCACTCACATCAGATTGCTCGTGAGGAATTTTTAATGCTCGAATCGCCTGGTGGATGTTTTGGGCGATCGCGATCGCCCCTTGCTGATCTGTATTCGGCAGAATCACGGCAAATTCTTCACCCCCATAGCGGGCGACCAAATCGGCGGGACGATTCACCTTTTGCTTTACAATTTGTGCTAACTGCACCAAGCAGGCATCCCCAGCTTGATGTCCATAGCAGTCGTTATAGCGTTTGAAATAATCGACATCAAACAAAATTAGAGACAGAGGTTGTTGTTCCTTTGCCAAACGAAACCATTCGTGCTGCAACCGTTGATCAAAGCAACGACGATTAGCAATTTGTGTTAAACCATCTACAGTTGCCAAGTGCTGCAATTCTTGATTGGCAAACTCTAAGGCCAACTGGGCTTGCTCTCGTTCGGTAATTTCTTGCTGCAACTGCACATTGGTTTGAGCGAGTTCAGCCGTGCGATCGCTCACTTCCAGTTCCAGTTCACGAGAATAGTCTGCCAAAATCTGCTCAGAGCGTTTGCGCTCCGTAATGTCCTGAAAGGCAACGAGCGCATACACAATTGCTCCCTGCTCATCCAGAATGGGCGTTCCTAATACTTCCAACGGGATGATAGTCTCATCCAAATGAATCTCTAAATCTTCACTTCTTACCCGTTCTCCTTGCAGGGCGCGTATAGCTGGAAGTTGCTCTGTTGAATATAAGGTGTTTGTGCCTGCCCAATAGATTTGATAGGCAAAGGCGAGTTCGTTAGTATCTACATCTGGTAAAACACTACGTCCCAGAAGCTGTTTAGCCATTTGATTGAAGTATAAAACGTTGCCGTTTGGCTTGTGAACAGCAACGCCAACGGGTAGAGCCTCCAGAAATTGAGCTAGTTGACGCTCATGAGCGACAGTAAGACGGATGGTTTCTTTTTCAAGCTGTGTAATTTGCAAGTGGGTGTGAATCCGAGCTAATAGCTCATCTTTCGTAATGGGTTTGATGAGATAATCGTTAGCACCCACCTCTAACCCCAATACAATATCTTCTGGTTGGTTGCGGGCACTGAGCAAAATGATCGGTAGGCGATCGGCAGAAATCCGTTGCCGAATCACTTGAATTACCTCATAACCAGTCATTCTCGGCATCATCACATCCAGCAAAATGATGTCAGGGTTAAAGCCTCGTTCTAGCAATGCCAGGGCTTCCTGCCCATCGATCGCCAAGGTGAGCGTGTAATTCTGAAATTTCAGAAAGTTCTTCAACACCTGAAGGTTGATGGGTTCGTCGTCCACAATCAAGATATGGGGGAACAACCCTTCAATAGATGATTCTTTTGGACGTTCTGGCGATGAGTTCGCTAGCGAATTCAAAACAGATTCTGGTTGCGAATCAGGTGCAGCCTTGGTTAACGGGGAAGTGGACAGCAACACGGGAGTCATGCTGGGTTGCTGACAAATCGGTAGCGTGAAGGTAAACACCGATCCCTTGCCCAATTTTGACTCTACCCAGATCCGTCCACCGTGTAATTCGATCAAGTTTCGGGTGATTGCCAGTCCTAAGCCAGTACCTCCATACTGCCGACGGGCAGATCCTTCCACCTGCTCAAAGGACTCAAAGATCCGATCTAACTTATCCTTTGGAATACCAATGCCAGTGTCGGAGATACTGATGGCGATGTGTGAAGTTGGGCATTGGGCATCCCTTCGGCTTCGCTCAGGGCAAGTGGGCATGGGGCATGGGGCATGGGGCATTGGGCATTGAGTATTAGTTATTTCCCCCTGCTCCCCTGCTCCCCCTGCTTTCCCTGCTCCTTCTGCTTCCCCTGTCCTCTGCACCATGCCCCCTGCCTCCTGATTCCCATTGATCGTAAGTTTGGCGAAAATTTCCACTGTGCCAGAAGGAGTGAATTTAATCGCATTGCCGATCAGATTATGCAGAATCTGTTGCAAACGGTTTTCATCGGCATTAATCAGGGGTAATTCTGCCAGAACGTGATTGAGGAGTTGAATATCTTTTGTACCAATTAAGGCGCGATCTAGTTGCAAGACCACCTCAACTATTTCCCGCAAACTAATCGGTTTAAGATGAAGATGGAGTTCTTGATGGCGCAGTTTGGAGAAGTCGAGAATATCATTGACCAAATTGACTAACCGTTTGCCACTTTGAGTCAGCATTTTTAGGTTATAGTGCTGCTCACTTGATAAGTCACCTGTTGCCCCGTCTAACATCGACTCAGCAATGCCAATCATGCCATTAAGTGGTGTGCGAAGTTCATGGGAAGTGTTGGCTAAAAATTCATCTTTGAGTTGATCGAGGCGCTTTAAATCTTTATTTTGTTTCTCTAACGTTGTCAAATAATTGCGAATCTGCGCTACCATGACATTGAATGTATCAGCAAGCAGTCCTAATTCATCATTGCTATTGACATTGACAGTCACATCATAGTTGCGATCGCTGACTTTTTGAGCGGCTAACTGTAGCTGAGTTATTGGGCCGCTCAACCACCGGGCTAATAGGACTGCTAGTAGAATTGACAGAATCAAACTAGCAGCAATTATGCTCAGACAAGTTATTTGGAGGTTACGAAGCTGATTAACCTCGCTCTGGGGTACGTATGCTACGCCGAGAACTGCGATTGTTCTACCCTGCTGATCTTTTATCGGTATGGCTGCTCTTAGTGCTGTAAATAAGCTACTGCTGTAGAATCCGTCTGAAACTTGCATCTCACCATCAAAAGCATCTTTATATACCGATTCAATAGGAACATACAAAGCTGCGACTGGGATACCTGGCCAATTATCCCACGGATCTGGTTCTGGACTCATTGAAGCGAGGTACTTCAGAACGCGGCGATTGGGTGACTCTGGAGTTGTCACAATCAGACTAGTCATAACTCCAGAAATATTAAAGGAACTCTTCGAGTAATAATTCTGCCAAGGTTGAACCTTACTTTTACTCGCCTGGTTAATCCTACGCAATATCTGAACGAGTTCCTGAAAATCTGCTGTACTTTCATACTTATGAATTGTGTCGGCATTCAGACTACTTCGTACTTCTCCTGGCTTGAGTCTCTGTATATCAGTTACACTGACCTGGGAATCCCGATCAACATCTGCCTTTAAGCGAACGATACTCTCACGAACTTCTGGATCAAACAGAAATGTGCCTAAATGTCCAATGTCTTTGAGTCGCCCTGTCATCTGGTGCATGATCAGTTGATAGGTTGTGGAGTAGAAGTAATACACACTCGCACTGGTCACACCCACAGATAGCGCTGCGATCGCCAGACCCAGCTTGACTCCAAATAACATTTTCATAAACAGGCATCTTCTGCTCTTGAAGTTAGATTATAGTTCCCCCAATAAGCATAAAACTTGCGAAGCTGTCATTTGTCGTTATGAAATATCCATTTTTTCACTTTTCTTTTTCTTAAAAGGAACTCGAACCAAGTTATAAGCACCCTTGGTCGATAAATTCTTGTAATCATCTGGCTGCAAGTCCATTTGTAAAAACTTTTTCTGTTCAGCTAACAGCAGCACTGAGGCAGGTTTTAGTCCTTTGGCA
>NZ_JAIVFR010000325.1 GCF_020829685.1 Nostoc sp. CHAB 5715
CAGAGTTGCAAGAAATGGCAGCACTGGAAGTAAAAGAACTTGAAGAAAAAATAGAACATTTAGAGTCTCGCTTAAAAGTCTTATTGCTACCACGCGATCCCAATGATGAAAAAAATATCATGTTGGAAATTCGCGCTGGTACTGGTGGCGATGAAGCAAGTATTTGGGCTGGCGATTTGATGCAGATGTACACCCGCTATGCCCAAACTCAAGGTTGGAAAGTTTCTCTAGTGAGCGAATCTCGTGGAGAAATGGGTGGCTGGAAAGAAGTCATTCTCGAAATTAAAGGTAATGATGTTTACAGCCAGCTAAAGTTTGAAGCTGGAGTGCATCGTGTGCAGCGCGTACCGGCAACTGAATCTGGCGGACGGGTTCATACTTCCACAGCCACCGTGGCGATTATGCCAGAGGTGGATGACGTGGAAATTCACATTGATCCGAAAGATATTGAAATGACCACAGCCCGTTCTGGCGGTGCTGGTGGACAAAACGTCAACAAGGTGGAAACAGCCGTTGACTTGATGCACAAACCGACGGGAATACGCATTTTCTGTACAGAAGAACGCAGCCAGTTGCAAAACAAAGAACGGGCGATGCAAATTCTGCGGGCGAAGTTGTATGAAATCAAGTTAAGCGAACAACAAGAAGCTGTAACTTCCATGCGGCGATCGCAGGTTGGTACAGGATCGCGATCGGAAAAAATTCGTACCTATAATTATAAAGATAACCGCGCTACCGATCATCGGTTAGGTCAGAATTATTCCCTTAACCCTGTTTTGGAAGGTGATTTAGAGACGCTTATCCAATCTTGTATATCTCTAGACCAACAAGAACGTCTCGCGGAGTTAGCGACTTCTGCCGCTAACTAATTTTTGTGGTTAAATATCCTGTAAAACCCAATATCAGTTAAGACTTGATCCTCCCTAACCCTCCTTAAAAAGGAGGGAATTAAGCCCCACTTTTTAAGGGGAGCCAGCGCGGTCTTGGGGGTTTCCCCCATGAGCGACTGGCGTGGGTTGGGGGATCTTCCGGGGCTAAATACCACTAGCTGAAACTATTTCTGTAAAACCACTTGCTGTACTGTTGCTTTTAACACACACAGGTGGTTTTCTAATATCGTGTGGAGTGCATCTTCCATTTCACTGGGATAATGGTAATAGGCAAATTCGTACTTCATAAGGTAATTTAGCCTCGCCCATTCCTTCAGGGTTTGACAGGTATAAATTAGCTTTTGGGCTTCTTCTTGCCAACGCGCAAAAATCCGGTAGCTAAAAAAGCTGCTGCATATATTGCCCTTTTAGGACTTACGCAAAAAGTGCTCAAAAGCTTAATTTATCGAACCGCCAAGACGCCAAGGACGCCAAGGAGACAGGAGTTAAGAATTAGTCGGTGCAAGTTGAAAGAGAATTGGTATGATTTATCAGGATTCGTCGTTAAGTAAGTTTTGGGCGCAAGCTAGTTGCAATTGGATAATTTCGCTCATTTGTTGACTGTAATCTTGTCTAGCTTGTAAGAAGGCGGTGTGTGCTTTGGTTATCTTTGAATTATTAGCATTGAGCTTTTGATACTGAGTCTTATTTAAATCGAACATGCTGATGATGCTACTAATTTTTTGAGTTCTGACAGGTGAAGAAGAAGGAGGAATTTGCTGTTTAATTGCGCTTGACTCAGAAGATTGTAATTGTTCTGTCGTTTCAAAACCGTTATCAATGATATTTTTCGGTTTTACTTCTTCTGGCTGAGGCAAGATGTTAGGTAAATGATTTTCTTCTTGGGTTATTTGGTTAGAAGTGTTAAGAGATTCTGTGATTTCAGATTGTTGGAAATTAGGTATATTTGGATGCTGTTTTTTAAAGCGTTCGCTCCTAAGATACCCAGGAAAATCTTTAAAAAGTTTCCGATTTTCTTCGCTCAAAATTGTAGCTGCGATCGCTTTCCCACCCAAGGTAACTGTTCTCAATGTTGCTTTATTTGAATTAGCGGTTTCTTGGGCTTTACTATACAGTGGTGATAAATCCACATTCACCTGATGACTGAGTAGTTTTGCTAATGCTTTGACCATTGAAGCATGGTCATCCATCCCTCTACGATTCAAAGAAACTGTGATGTGTTCTTTATTGCCGAGAATTTTATCAATCCATCGTGAACAAACACTACCTGCACCTGCTTCTAGAAATATTTTCACACCATCATCGTAGACACGATTTACCAATCGTGGAAAATCAAGTTCTTGACACAATCCTTTGGCGATGTTGTGCGCGATGGTATCACTATCAAGTGCAACTGGTTGATAATCGGCGGCAGAATAAAATACAATACTGGGAAGATTTTGTGATGGCAAGGTGTTTACCTTCTTGATTTCCTCGTACTGCGATCGCATCGCTTCACAATGTATCACATGGTCGAAGGGAGCAGGGAAAGAATTGCAACCTAAAGTTGTAATCACTCGCTTACAGGCTGCATCTTCACCAGCAATTAATACTTCTTCTGGTGTGTTGATTTGAGTTAAGTACACACGATTCTCATGTTTCAGACATTCTCTAACTTGAGATGGAGTAGCCATGAGAACATAGGTATTCCAAAAATTGTTGTTTGGTGAATCTGTTAATCCCCAATATTCACGCACAGCATTTTTAGGGCCAGATAACTTATCGCCAAATAGAGGTGATGAGTTTAAGGTGTTACTTCCACCCTCAAAATCACTCCAAACTCCTTGGGCAACCATCATGCTAGTTTCACCCAAACTATACCCAAAAACGCATTGCGGCTTGACTTGGAAATCATCTCGGAAAATTGCTGTCATGTATCTAGCAAAGGCGATTTCACTTTCAAACATTGCCAGTGAATCATCTAACAATTCCTTTTCGAGAGTTTCTAGTTGCCTAGTTGTCAATTTAGGTAAGCTTCTGGGATAAACCAACTTTTCAACATCGGCAGCCCGATTGTAGAGATTGTTACTTTTTAAGTCCTCGAAGACTTTAGGAAATAAACGAAAAACAGTCCGACCAATGCCAATATAAGAATTAACTGCTGCGGGATAAACATAAGCTACTGCTCCAGTTTTACCCAATGGTTTCGCTGTGAAATAACTTCCTATTGGTGTTTGCCAATCTGTGCCGTTCTCAAAAGCATTATTTACACCTTTGCGGGCAGATTCAATTTCTTTGAGTAGTTCTTTTGTGTTACGTCCTGTGATTGATAAGATGTATTTTGCATCAGAATGTCCTTCAAAGGTAGCAAATGTTTGGCTGGCGGTAGTTGCTAAAGAAGAACTAACTTCAATGGATTTTTGGAGATGGTTAAGTAAATCTGGTATGGTGGAGCGATCGCTAACTGCGATGGGAAACAGATAAAAAGGCATTTGTTGCAAATATCTGTTATCGCGCTCCTCTTGGCTGGGTTCCTCCGATAAGATTAAATGGGCGTAACTCCCATCTATACCCATGCTATTAATTGCTGCTATTCTGCGTGTGCCGCCTTTATCGACAAACCAAGGTCTTGATTCCATTGCCACATAGAAAGGGCTACCTGACCATACTTGCGGTGTTTTGACACCAGACCATTTGGGTGTAGCGGGAATATACCTGTAATAAAGACAGAGAGCGGTTTTGATTAAGCTAGCAATTCCCGATGCTGTATAGGTGTGACCGATATTGGCTTTAACACTGCCCAATGCACAATGCAGACCATTGCCCACTTTCGGATAAGCTTGCAGCAAACCTGTGATTTCAGCTTCATCCTCCTGGGGAACGCCGCTACCGAAGACTTCCACATAGTTAACCTCTGTGGGTTGAATCTCCGCCATCTGGAAAGCTTGTTTGCAGACATTACTGATAGCTGAGGCATCTGGTTTTACCAAAGCGTTACCCAAAGTAGAATTACCTTGTGCGAAACTCATGGCATCAATTACTGCATAGATGCGTTCATTGTCTTCTTTAGCTGCTTCGTAGCGCTTGAGGACGACAGCACCCGCACCTTCGCCAACCGTCCAACCATTAGCTTGTTGGTCATAACCCAACGTATTGACACCCGTATTAATTGGGGCAAATTGGCTGCGGAATAAGACATTTTCCACACCGCCTGCTAAATCTACTGCACCAACAACCACCGCATCTACTTCTTTAGTAGCGAGTAGCATTTGAGCAACTTCCAACGCTTTGAGGGCAGAATTTTCGCCAGCGCTGACGGTGAATGCAGGGCCAGTGAAATTCCACAAAGCAGAAATCCGACTCGCCATGATGTTGGCGATGTGACTTACGTATTCGCCGATTTCTACTGGTTGGTGAATGCTATCTTTGACGATAGTTTCCAGTTGCGCCAGATGTTCAGCAGGTAGAGAAATTCCTTGGTTGAGTAAGCCATCCTTAACCTGCCAAGATAGATTCCATCTTTGCTGTAGCTGATGCACAGAGAATTCTGTCTCTGCGGCGACAATCACAGCCACATTGCCGCCCTCCTGTAGTTTCGCATCTTTGGCGGCGCGATCGCTAACCTTCAGGAGTAACAATTGTTGTGGGTTTAACTTTTCGATTTCATTCGGTGGGATTTTGCACGATAAAGTATCAATTTCAAAATCTTTGATGTATGCCCCTACTGGTGCTTTACCATCTGTTAAACCGTACTCTTTCAGGACACTTTCTTGATTTTCTATCCCATGCCATCTTTGAGGCGGTAGGGAAGTAAAATGCTGTGTTCCATCATAAATGCTGCGTTCAAAAGCATCTAAACCATTGCAGTTACCAAAAAAGGCATCCATGCCAACAATGGCAATTTTGCTAGGTGGAACAGGTGGAGTTGATTCAACTGATTGTGTTGTATTTCCTTGTTCTAAAATCAGATGAGAATTAGTGCCGCCAAATCCAAAAGCACTGATAGCCGCTCGTTTTATTAGTGCGTTATTATTAGGCCATGCCGTAGCTGTTCTAACAATTTTATCAGCAGAAATTGTACTATTTTCTGATGCTAAAGGTTCAGAGACATTCATGGTTGCTGGAATTACACCATGAGACATACTCAAAATCACTTTAGTCAACCCAACCATGCCAGCAGCAGTTAGTAAGTGACCTGTATTTGCCTTGGCAGAACCTACCAGAGGTGCAGCTTGGTTTTGACCAAAGAATGTTTCGATGGAGTTGAATTCGGTTGTATCTCCTAACAATGTGCCGGTGGCGTGACACTCTAGATAATCGATGGTTTTGGGACTAACTTTTGCCTCGTTATAGGCTCGTTCAAAAGCTAAGATTTGTCCTTTAGGATTCGGACTAAGTAAGTGCTTACCTTTGCCATCATTCGAGAGTCCATTACCGCAAATGGTAGCTAGAATATTATCACCATCTCTAACGGCATCAGAATATCTCTTCAGCATCACCATCCCAACACCATCGGCGGGAATTAACCCTCTAGAGGACTTATCTAAGGGGCGGCTAATGCCGTTTTCTGCATACCCTTGAACACCGGAAAATAACATCCGCACGAATAAGGAATCTGCACAACTGATGGCTCCAGCTAACATTACATCAGCTTTGTGTGACCATAAGTAATGAGATGCTAATTTAATAGCATAAAATGATGACGAACAAGCAGCATCCAGACATAAATTAATCTGGGATAGGGATAGTGCTTGAGCAACTATAGATGCTGGTAAGCCAGATATCATGGCATTGTATAAAGACGTTTTAGTTGCACTTGGGACAGCTAAATCAAAGTCTTCATACTGCAAAAGTTCTCTGACAGCAGGGTTAATAGCCTGTCGGTAAATTGGAGAGAATAATTGATTAGATAATTTTGTCGGGAATGATAAATTACCTAAAATCACGCCACATTTTGAAAGAACAGTTTGATTACCCCAATAACCACTCTGTACAATTGCTTGTTTAGCTGCATACAATGACCATTTGAAGGTGTTATCTAAACCAGCAACAAATTCTGATGGTAGATTGTATTCAGATGGATTAAATAGGAAGTTGCGGATGTATCCGCCTTTGAGAGAATAGGTTTTGTCTGGTGTACCTTTAACTGGATTGTGAAAGATTGTCGGATCTACTCCGATTTCTTCGACGGTTGCAGAGGATGTGGAATCTTTTTGATTAACGATGTTTTGCCAGTATTCTTCAGGGTTTTTAGCATCGGGGAATAGGCATGATAATCCGATAATAGCTATTTTTTCCACGATTTATATGCTCCGAGTTTGGGTATTTAGCAAAAGATAATTAAAAGGCAGGATTTACGCTGTTCCCCAAACTTTGAACGAGACAAGTTATAGCAATTAGGGCTATTTCGTTCTAGACATAAACCGCCCAGAACTAAAGTTCACAGGCTTTTAGCCCAAGTCCACTAAAGTGGACTAAAAGCCTTTATTAGTCGTCTTAAGACGACTTTTACTATTAGCCTCAGAATTTATTCTGAGGTGGGCTAGATGAGAATGAAATAGCCCTGATAGCAATCCTATTTTAGTTGTGATAAATACTCTTTTTAACGAACCGCAAAGGACGCAAAGGACGCGAAGAAGAGAAAGAATTTCACAGGGATTTTAGGAATGCTATAGGTGTTGAGTTTTAAAGAAAATTACTAGCTTCTAAGCATTTTCATTGACCAAATAATAGCGTGAGCGTTAAGCATTCGTGAATAGATTTTTCCCTGACGATCGTGTATGATAAAGTTTGCGATCGCACTACTTGGTGTCTTAGATTTTACTTCACAAGAAACGTAAAAAGTTTCGTTATGTGGTATCATCGCAAACTGTTCAAACTTTTCTACTTTTCCGGGTAAGCAACCTTCTTGATGAAAGTGTTGTGTCCAAATCCATAAGGCGTGCATACTCAAGTCAGTCGTATAAGGATTGACCCATTGCACGGGGAATTGTCCTTGTTGCTGTGCGCCCAGTTCTGACCACAGACATTCTGTAGTAATTTTTTCAGAACTGATGTTTAAAACTCTCTTAACTTCTTGAAAAGCAAGGCCGTGAAATAATGTAGCCTCACCATTTTGGTAAAAAGCTTTTCCTGTAGCGGTGATGATATTATCTTCTTCGAGATTGAGAGATTCATAAGTGGGTGCAACTGGGATTTCTTGCTGGAGATTGAGTTGAGTATGCACGCCTTATGGA
>NZ_JAIVFR010000326.1 GCF_020829685.1 Nostoc sp. CHAB 5715
TACTAGAAAATCGGGAATCTAACGTACCATCGCCATCTAAATCCAAGGGCGCGAGAGTTGCTGCATTGCTACCAGTAAGTAGTGGCTGATTGTAGGAATTGATGTAAGTTAAACCAATAGTAATGCGATCGCTTGGTTTAACCGTCAACTGTGCCAGCGCACCGTAAGAACCATTAAACAAACCATTATTGGGCGTAGGGTCATTAGCTGTACCACTCAAATACCCTAGACTCAGTGCCAATTTATCACCGAACTCGTGCGTTATTCCCAACCCCGCGCCGCCTATTTGATTATAAATTGGGTTGCGTGTACCAAAGGTGGACAAAGCACCAAAGGAGCCATCACCGTCAAAGAGATTAACAGTACTGGTAAGGTCATCTGCTGCACCTGCGTTGGCAATAGCAACAACCTCTGTTTTTTCGCCCAACGGAAATCTGTAGAAGAGTGCATCTATAGCAGCATTGGTATTGCCATCCTCGCCAGCAAAGAATAAATTGCCCTCTGGCGTACCAATGTCAGGGCTGAGAATATTATTAGCCTGGATTCTGGTAAACAGCGTATCTTGTCCTGTGAAGCTGGTCACAAGTTCTATCCGCGCCCGTACCCCTAAAGTTGTATTCTCGTCTGTAATTTCCTCATTGTTAACTATATTTCCTGACAAAACATCGCTGGCGACTGCGACAACTTGTCCTTGTAGTTTGGTTGTGGTTGAAAACTGATTCGCCTCCAATTCAGCAGTTTTAGATTCTACTGCATCTACACGACCTCGGAGTATTGCTAGTTCGGCTGAAAAATCTTCTTGCAGCTTTTGTAATGTGGTTAAATCTTGTTTGTTAACTAAATCGCCAGTGGCTGTAGCAATAAGTTCGTTAACCCGATCGAGACAAGCATTCAAACCAGCCGCAAACTCATACCGCGTTAATGCCCGATTCCCCCGATAAGTGCTATTTGGGTATCCTGCAATACAACCATAGCGTTCAACCAAGGACTGCAATGCTTGAAATGCCCAGTCGGTGGGTTGTACATCGGAAAATTGAGACACGGAGGTAACTTGCGCCATTGGCTGATCTGGCGCGATGTTCGTAGCTTTTGCGTCTGGATTAGCTAAAACTTGCGGTTGATTGATTTCAGATTTACCCGATGTTTCACCTGCAAATGTAGCAGTATTCACAAATAGCATGACACTACAGACTGCTGGACTAACTAGCAGATATTTACAGAATTTTTGCATTTTTCTCCTCACACTGTTTTCTAATTCACACCCAAGCCACGTTTTTTTTAACGTGTATTTTATGAAAATCTTTGTCAGTAATTTTATCAGAAGTAAGCAACCTTTTTAACAAAAAAGTCAAGAAATCCTAATTATTTAGGGAAAACTAAATTGCAGATGGCTGTACCGTCTGAAAAGTTTTCTTGTTACTCATTACACAGGAAACTCAGAATGATATTATCTGTCTTGAATGAGAATGAGAATTATTATAGTATAAAATTTATAATACGTCTTATTGTCAATAGGATTTGTGACAGAGGCAGAGTCAGCATCCGTTTTGAGGAGAAAATACCGTGATTATGAATTGCAGAGAAATTAGAACAGGCAAGCAAAGAAGCGGCATCTTGTCCATAATTGCTTTGCTGATGTTGTCAATGGTTACTGGCTGTAGTCAATCGAATCCGAATCAGGGAACAACTTCTGAACAGTCGCCGCAAGCACAGGAAGCTGCTTCTACCCCGTCGGCGCAGTCAAGAAAAACTAAAGTAGTGACAACATTTTTGCCGATATATTTGTTTACTAAGGCAGTAGCTGGAAATGTGGCAGATGTAGAAATTCTAGTACCACCTGGTACGGAGGTGCATGAATATCAAGCGATACCCGAAAATGTCAAAGCGATCGCAACTGCGAATGTGTTAGTAAAAAATGGTTTAGGTTTAGAGGAATTTCTGGAAAATACTGTTAAAAATGCCCAAAATCCCAAATTAGCCGAAATTGATGCTAGTAAAGGTATTAAACCCTTAAATGAAATTTCACCCGTTGTAAAAACGGTTCAAGAGGAAGAAGACCACGAACATACCCAAGGTAATCCTCACGTTTGGTTAGATCCAGTTTTGGCAAAACAGCAGGTAATTAATATTCGGGATGGATTAGTTGCTGCTGACCCAGCGAACAAAGCAACTTATGAGGCGAATGCTGCGACTTATATTAAAGAATTAGAAAGTTTAAACAGCGAATTTCAGCAGACTTTGCAGAAAACTCCTAGTTGTACCTTTATTACCTTTCATGATGCGTTTCCATATTTAGCTCAACGTTATAACCTCAAGCAAGTTGCTGTAGTACAAATTCCCGAAGATCAACTTTCACCAACGGATGTGCAAAATGCAGTCAATGCAGTGAAAAAGTACAAGGTTAAAGCTTTATTTAGCGAACCAGGAGTAGATAACAAACTTTTATCCAGCCTCTCCAAAGACTTGAAGTTAACTTTGCGTCCTCTGGATTCTCTAGAAACTGGCGAAACAGATCCACAGCACTATTTCAAGGCTATGAAAGCTAACTTGCAGACTCTAGAAACTTCATGTAAATAGGTTTGTCATTTGTCAGTTGTCCTTTGTCCTTTGCAAATGACCAATGACTAATGACCAATGACTAATGACTAATGACCAATGACTAATATTTTGAAAGTAGAAGGATTAACTGTCTATCAAGGCAGCTATCTAGCTGTTCGAGATGTTTCTTTTGAATTATTGCCAGGAACAGATACAGCCATCGTCGGCCCCAATGGTGCTGGTAAAAGTACTCTGGTAAAAGCAGTTTTAGATTTGATACCTCGAAGTGCTGGTACGATTGAAATTTTAGGTCGTCCAATTGCAAGATTGGGGCGTTTACGTCACTTGTTGGGCTATATGCCGCAAAACTTCATCTTTGACCGCAGCTTTCCCATTTCTGTCAGCGAATTAGTAGGACTTGGATGGGACAAAGAAGCGAAAAAAGGGGATTTATTTTTCTCTCGGCTGTGGAGACAAGACCGCGAAAAATCGGCAGCAGTAGGAGAAGCTTTACGGCGAACCGATGCTTATCATTTACAGCATCAAGCTATTGGTACTCTTAGCGGTGGTCAACTCAAGCGGGTTTTGTTGGCTTATTGTTTGGTAATGCGTCGCAAACTCTTGGTACTAGATGAAGCCTTTGCTGGTGTTGATGTGCAAGGTACAGCAGATTTTTACGCTTTGCTAAATGAATTAAAGCGGCAGGAGGGTTGGACGGTATTACAGGTTTCTCATGATATTGATATGGTAAATCGCCATTGCGATCGCGTGCTTTGCCTGAACCAAAGTATTGTTTGTACTGGTAAGCCGGAAATTGCCCTTTCACCGCAAAACTTGTTAGCAACCTACGGCCCAGGTTTCAGCCGTTACCAGCACCAACATTAAAATAATTCGTAATTCGTAATACTCGCCTCCGGCGAGGATCTTGCTACGTAATTCGTAATTAGACTCCCAGAATTAGTTAATGTTGATAAGTATGAATTTCTTCAATGATTGTCAGATAGCAAGGCTAGCGATCGCCAATAGCAATGACTTGGTAAACTTGTTAACATTCCCCTTTATGCAGCGTGCGATCGTAGGTGCTGTGTTGATGGGAATACTTGGCGGGATGTTGGGTAGTTTTGTTACCTTGCGCCAGTTATCTTTTTTCAGCCACGCGGTTGGTCATGCAGCATTAGTAGGTGTGGCGTTAGGTGTGCTGCTACAAATAAATCCGACTTGGATGCTGTTACCTTTCACGTTGGTTTTTGGGGTTATTGTCCTCTACTTTATCGACAAAACCGACTTAGGTAGCGATAGTGTCCTTAGCATAGTGCTATCTGGGGCATTAGCGATCGGTGTGATTCTCACTAGCCTAATTAAAGGATATCGTGGCAATTTGATGGCTGTGCTGTTCGGCGATATTCTAGCGATCGATATCACAGATTTAATTTTGACGCTGCTAGTACTTGTGGGAGGTAGCATATTTTTACTATCAACCCTGCGCCAGCAAATTTTATTGACCCTTAACCCCGATGTAGCGCAAGTTCAAGGTATTCACGTCCAGTTGTACCGCTACGTGTTTGTGGTCTTGCTTTCACTCGCCGTTGCTGTAGCGATTAAAGCTGTCGGCGTTTTACTGGTGAACGCCTTTTTGGTGATTCCCGCCTCCACCGCCAAACTTATGAGTCACCACTTTAGCCGCTTTCTAGTGATGTCGGTGATAGTTGGTTCCATTAGCAGCATTGCTGGCATTATTGTGTCAGGTATTTTCAACTTTGCTTCTGGCCCAAGTATTGTTCTTGTTCAATTTCTGCTATTTGTAGCCGTTTTCATCTGGTTTAAGTTGAGGTTAACAACTGCATAAATATTTTTCTTCAAGGGCTTGCTATATTCTTGGATGTTTGCTATATTTATTAATCGTGGCTCACAAAAGCCCCAGCCGGGATAGCTCAGTTGGTAGAGCAGAGGACTGAAAATCCTCGTGTCACCGGTTCAAGTCCGGTTCCTGGCATAAAATACAGCGCAACATCAAGGGGTTCTGACCAAAACTCATAAATATTGTTTAGGCAAGGTTTAGTCAAAAGATTTTACAACTTTTTCATGGCCCAAAACCCGAGGAACCTGGGGGCGATCGCTTTTATTCGCCATCAATTCAAAAGCCCTTTGGTGATGCTGCTGGCTAATCCAGTGATGATAAAGTTCCGAGTGAACTTTCGCCGAATGCCCCATTTGCTGGGCGGCAAGAGAAATATCAAGCCCAAACTCTAAGGTACGTATCGCCCAACAATGGCGTAAGTTGTAGGGAGCAAAAATTGAGTGGCGGTGAAACCAGCTAGTGACGACATGTCCAATGGCAGCATTGGACTGATTGAAGTCAACTTTTGGCAAAATCACTTCTTGCAGGTCGAATTCCTCAAACCATTCTGGGTAGCAAGGCCAAACTTGCCGAGGGCCAGTTTTGGAATTGTCGTTGACGCTGACGATATAGTTGCCCCTGGCGATCGCTCTAAAATCAAGGCGGAACACTTCATGGTTCCGCAGCCCGTAAGTAGCCAGCATCCCATATACCCAACGCCAAGCTTGTGATTCAATCTCATAGAAAACCTTGGCAATGGTGGTGTCTGTTGGTAAATCTCGCGGTGTCACGAGGCGCGGAGAGTATTTACCTTTGTAGGGGTTGAGATTAACTTCAACTTGGGCAAACCGGGCTAACGCCGAAAGTGCCATACAAGTGCGCTTGCGAGTTTTGGTGTCTGGAGGAGTTGCCGTTACCGCTTTTAAGATATTTTGCGGATTCAATATTTCGTTTTGGGGTAACTTTTGAAATACTCGCCAGTAGTCAATCGTCCAGGTCGTCTCGCTTTGATGATTGCGATCTCTGGTGTCAAAGTAAAATTTTTCAAACCTTTGAATCAGATTTTCAATTGGTTCAACCCCTGATTCGACGGCTGGTATTTTTAAGTAAGATTCCCATTGAAAATTTTTACAGGCAATTAACCCGCCCAAAAGACGGGCTTCAGCTTCGGCTCGCTTGAATCCTTCGCGGCTGGCATAGATTCCCAAGGCGATGCGTTGTTGGTAGGGTTTAGTCTTGGTGGAGTTGGGTTTTGGTGGCAGGGTGGCGCGAAGAAAAAGGCGATTGTTAATTTGCTCAACGCTTACCCCGATTTGAGCAATTTTTAGCCGCTCGTTGATTTTGGCAAGCGCGGCATCCATTAAATTACTCCACTCCCATTGCACAGGGTACAGGAGTAATTTACACCGCCAAAGGCAAGTACCCCAATGCCTTTGCATTTAGAACACAATTCGATTTCGTCATAATCTGGATCGTCAGCATCTAACGCCCAGACATGACCGCAGTCAAGGCACTCCCAGTAACCGTAATTTTCTTGGTAACTTAGCCGTGTAGAATCGCATCGAGGACAATTTGGACAATTTGTTTGAGACATCGCAGATTTAAAAAATTGTTTCGATTTTTTAACTTTTTTAAAGCCTAAAAATTTTGTCTACAATCGCCAAAAAGCGCTCTGGGCGCTATTTTCGCCGTCTACAGCCGAATTTTTTGGGGTAAAAAATTCGGCTGTAGACGGACTTTCGAGTGGTTATCGGTGATGAGTTGAGCGATGTCTACGACGGGCTTCGCCTACGCACTTCCACTCAAGTACTGCCTATTTACTCGGTAATTTACATGTATTGCGTTGCCTACAGCCTGTAGACAGACTGTAGGCAAACTGTAGACATTACTTTGACCACCTCCAGCCTAATTTTGCTCCACTTCCTTCGACTTCTCCCAAGCCCCTATCAGCCATCGAAGCAAAGATGATCCGTACTTCGTCTGGTTGCATTCCCTCAAACAATCGGCTAGCTTGCAGCAAAATCCTGGCTTTTAAAACCTCACCTGGGTGCTGTTGACCCCAGTCAAGGATAAGTTGCTCGAACTCATTCATGGTTGTAGGCTGCGATTGCACCTCATCTCCCCTGCCGGAGTTTTCTGCCTGCACCGTCGCTTTGGTTCCCCAGTTGCTCAAATCAAGCTCACAAGGGCAGTCATCAACCATAAACCGCTTCTTGTCACCAGCTTTCAACCATTGCTCTAACTGAGGATCTTTGAGTTTAGTCCTGGCGTGGTCACGCCCGAACTGCCCTAATCTCACCAAGACAAAGCAGCTGTAAAGGGTGTCTTTGTCACCTTGCAGTCCAAAGTTAAGAGCGGTGTCGTTTTGGGCTAAAGCACAAATGAACTGTTTATATCGCCTGCCCCGTTTGGCGTGGCGTTTTATCCAGTGGGAGGAATTGTCGCATTCGTCCACCAAAACCGGGAATTCTTCGGCGATCATGAATCGTTCTCGACCGGCGATCGCGTTATCTCCCCCCTCACCGCGAAGCTCTACAAGCTCCCCTAAGGTTTTCAAGTCGTTGCCCATTGCGGTATAAAAGCGATTAGCGGTTAGCGAGCTTGCGATTAGTTTTAAACAAGCCGCCCAATATGAGCGGGGTATTAGCTATTAGCTATTAGCCATTAGCTAACAGCTAACCGCTAACAGCTAACAGCGGGGT
>NZ_JAIVFR010000327.1 GCF_020829685.1 Nostoc sp. CHAB 5715
ACGCCGTAAACGATGATTGCTAGTTGTCGGGGAGTTTACTTCTCGGTGACGCAGCTAACGCATTAAGCAATCCGCCTGGGGAGTACGGTCGCAAGATTAAAACTCAAAGGAATTGACGGGGGCCCGCCCAAGCTATGGAAAGACCATCAAATGTCGCTGTTCCGCGACCAATTTCATCTAATAACACTAGTGACCTAGATGTGGCATGGTTGAGAATATTCGCCGTTTCATTCATCTCCACCATGAACGTAGATTGACCAGTTGCAAGATCATCTACTGCACCTACACGGGTGAAAATGCGATCGCATATTCCCAATCTGGCAAACCTAGCTGGTACAAAACTACCAATCTGCGCCATTAACTGAATCAATCCCACCTGACGCAAATAACAACTTTTGCCACTCGCGTTTGGTCCGGTGAGGATGATTAAGTCAGGGAGTGGGGAGTGGGGAGTGGGGAGTGGAGAAATTTCTTCTTCACTACTCCCTACTCCCGATTCCCCACTCCCGAGTTGAGTCGAATTCGGCACAAAGAAACCCGCAGGTAAAGACTGTTCCACCACCGGATGACGCCCATCAACAATGTTTATCTCCCTTCCTGACAACATTTCTGGACGACAGTAACCTTGATGCACCGCTAACTCAGCCAAACCACACAACACATCCGCCGCCGCCACTGCACGAGACAGATTGCGAATTACTTCCGCCTCTTGTGCTACCTCTTCTCGCAACGCCGTAAAAATCTCATATTCCAACTGATTTAAATCATCCCGCGCTGTGAGAATCCGGGCTTCCCGTTCCTTCAAATCTGGGGTGATGTAACGTTCTTCATTGGTCAGAGTTTGCTTACGAATGTAATTAGCGGGTACTTGGTCAGCTTTGGTGCGGGAAATACTGATATAATAACCAAAAGTTTTGTTAAATCCTACCTTCAAAGTGGAAATACCCGTTTTAGCTCTCTCATCAACTTCTAAATTGGCAATCCATTGCTGATCCGCTTCTACAGTTGCCTTTCTCTCATCCAACAGGGGATTTACACTAGGGCGAATCAATCCGCCTTCTTTGATTAGTATGGGTGGCGACTCGACAAGATGCGCGTGTAACTTTTGTGCTAATTCTTCCAACACAGTTGGGACTTTCTGCAAAGCTTTGAGGAATGGAGAACGCGCTTGGGTTACTAAGCTAGATAATTCTGGTAAGCGTGAGAGGGAATCTGCCAAAGCTACTAAATCTCTAGCATTAGCTGTACCAGAACCCGCCCTTCCCGTCAAGCGTTCTAAGTCATAAATTTGGCGTAACAACTGCCGCAAATCTTGACGCAGGGGTGTATTTTCCATCAATTCTTGGATGGTATCTTGCCGCGCCCGAATGCCTTTAATATCGAGTAGCGGTTGCAACAACCACCGCCGCAAAGCCCGCCCACCCATCGCTGTACTAGTTCTATCTAACGCCCAGAGTAGGGAACCGTGAAAAGTGCCATCCCTGACAGTTTGAGTAATTTCCAGGTTACGGCGGGTTTGATTGTCAACAATTAGGTAGTCGGTGACAGTGTAGCTGCGGAGTCTCTGGAGGGTAACTGGGTTTTCTTTTTGAGTATCTTCCAAGTATTCCAGAAGACCGCCAGCTGCACGAACGGCGAGGGGAAGATGATCGCAACCGAGTCCTTCGAGCGATCGCACCTTAAATTTCTGCAATAATCTAGGTCTAGCTTCGTTTTGGGAAAATGGTACTTGCGATCGCAAACTATAGCAAAATGATGGTGGCAAACACTGGGGGAGATGGGGCGAAGTTTCTCCTGGACGTAGCAAACTACCTAAATCGGGCGCATTTGTCGGAACTAGCACCTCTGAAGGTTGCAAACGCATTAATTCCTGTGTCAAATGTTCTAAATCACTACCTTGAGTTGTGAGAAATTCCCCTGTAGAAATGTCTGCATAGGCTAAACCCCAATGATTTGCGGCAATTACTACTGCTGCAAGGTAATTATTGCGACTTGATTTGAGCATTCCCTCTTCCAGCAAAGTACCAGGAGTCAGGATGCGCGTTACTTCCCGTCGCACCAATCTCCCAGCAGCTTCAGAAGCATCTTCTACTTGATCGCAAATTACGACTGCATAGCCTTTTTCTACCAACAGCGTCGCGTAGCGTTCCCAAGCGTGGTGCGGAACACCAGACATCGCCACTCGTCCCTGTTCTCCAGCTTGTTTGCTAGTGAGGACTAATTCCAATTCTTGCGCTAATTTTACAGCATCTTGGAAATAGCATTCAAAGAAATCTCCTACCCGATACAGCAATACCGCGTGAGGATATTTATCCTTCGTCTCGACATAGTGCAAGTACATTTGACTTAGCTTACTGCGATCCACCTGTTGATGGTCAGAAATAAAAGTACTTGCATCAGGCTTGGTAGATGGAGTTTCAGAGTGAGAGGCGGTCATAGATGCTATCGAGTTACGCACAGAAATTTCACAATATCCGATGATAACGTGATGTGAAAGTTGAATGGCGATGCCTGCGGCGGGCTTCGCCTACGCTCAAGGATATTTTACCCTTCGTTATATTAGCTTGCTGATGCACCCATTATTGCGGCTAGTGTGGTAAAAAGGCGATCGCAGTATGGCGAAGCCTGACGAACTCTAGCTACATCAAGCAATTCCAATAGCTCTGGAGCATGGTTTGTTTTATGATATTTTTTCTTATCTGTACGACGAGTAGCTGCCTCAAGCCATACTTTAAGAGTAACTTTAGAAACTTTTTCTACGCTATGATAGCGTGCCATTCCCTGAAGGATTGTATCTTCCCTGAATCCTTCACCATAAAACTCTCTTAAAGCATCAATATCAGCAATAAACCATGCTTCCATTGTTTGCACCATCAGGTGACACCAATCATCTTCAAAATTGACTGCATCTAAAATCCAAGGGTGATCTTCTGTTCTATTTCTTAGATGTTCCCAAGGCGTAACAGTGGAATCAACTGGAGATTCAGCATCGACTAGTAAAACATTAAAAGCTTCTGGTTGAGACTCTAAAGCCGTTTGAAAATCTTCATAAGCATCACGCCGTGAGCCACACATAACGATAAATATCTTGATGTTTTCACCAGCAATATCATATAGATTTTGAAAAAATTTTCTAAAACCTGGGCGTAATCCAGTTGTGGTTTCTTTTCCACTCCTGATCCCACTACGAAAACCTGGGCGTGGTCTGAGTAGCAGTTCAGTATCATCTTCATCTCCAGTACCCTCAATGTAAATGTATATGTTCATTACCAACGATTTCCACCAATTTGCCCCATCCGCCAGAGATCACCAAGGGTATACTTTTCTAACCATCTTTTCAATCTATCAGGTTCCTGACGGTGGAGGTGGCTACCTTTTTGATCTCGTTCACAAACTATGACTGATTCGGGATATTCACTCAAAGCAGAAACTAAAGAATCGGAATGAGTGGTAACAATTAGTTGTGTTCTCTGAGACGCTTCAATGAGCATTTCTGCAATAGTCGGTAAAATATCTGGATGTAAACCAATCTCTGGTTCTTCAAGACAAATAAGTGGTGGTGGAGTTGGGTCAAGCAGTAAAGCCATTAAAAATAAATAACGGAGTGTACCATCAGATAAACGATTTGCAGGAATTGGTTGAATAAAACCTTCTTCACGAATAAATATCTGTACTGTACCGCCATATATTCTTACACTCAGTTCTTCGGCTGGTTCATAAAATTTTTTCAGTTTTTCAATAATTCTTCTATTACCTATTTGGTGTTCCAGATTGCAGTAGAAATATTCCCAGATATTAATGTATTTTTTAGTTGGTTAACTGACGAAATTTTAGAATTACAAATTTCATCCCCACAGCACAGAAGTAATCCCAGAGTCGTCAAGAAAACTCGCTCAAAGTTTCAGAGTAAAAAACGATGTCATAGAAATAATGGCACTCCTCGACAACTACTATCCTTTCAAATTTCTAGGAAAGCAAGTTGAATACATTCATTATTTGGGCGATACAGTAAATTGTTCATCCTCAATTTATAGTTCAACAGGTTAAAAATATTCTCAGCAATTGACAATTAAATTTTTCAAGAGTGCCTTCAGGTACAAGCAGCGTTTTTAGCCGTTTTTGTTCTCGTAAACTACACGCGAACAAATTATGATTTATTCCACCATCTATTTTCCCTTAACCGAGCAGTATTGCAACGGGTGTTGATTGCACGAGCGATCGCTCAACAAGCACGGTTTTTGATTCTTGATGAGCCGACTAATCACCTTGATATTCGCTATCAGTTAGAACTTTTGGAACTGGTGAAGGGGTTGGGTGTGACTACTATTGCAGCATTGCACGATTTGAATTTGGCTGCTAGTTATTGCGATCGCATTTATGTTGTCAATAATGGAACAATAAGAGCAGTAGGAACGCCTCAAGATTTACTACAACCTGATTTAATACGTGAGGTGTTTGGTGTGGGTTCAACAGTAGAAACTGACCCAAGTAATGGTAAGTTACACATCAGCTTCTTCTTAGATGGAGGAATAGGGAGCAAGAGGAATTCCCTTGCTCCTTAAATATTGCTTGCTATACAGTCACTACCTTGGGTTGAGGTTTAGTGAATAACTCAGCTAAATGATGTGGTTGGCGATCGCGCCAGTTCCCCTTATGATACGCATACCCCGCGATTAACGGGAACGCCACAGTCGCCTCAGAAAATACCATCTGTTCAGTAGCTTTATCCACCTTCCCCCAAGAATGCGCTTCTTTGAGGGTAGAACCAGATAAAGCCCCATCTCGCTCATCGGCGACAGTGACTTGAATTGTATACTTGTGCATACTCGTATCAAATCCCAGCATTTCCGCAGCTACCACCGTATCCTGGGCGAAGTTTTTTGGTATACCACCACCAATCATCACCAATCCAGTGTAGTTGGAAGCCAGTTTGCACTGCGTCAACTCCCGGAAGTCTCGCACCGAGTCAATGGTTAAATGAGATTCTGGAGAATTCCATTGGTGATGCACTAAGCCAAAGCCAGCAGAACAGTCACTAAAAGCGGGGACAAAAATTGGTACTTGGTGTTGATAAGCAGCTTGCACTACAGATTGACCATAATTACCCCGGCGTTCTAAATAAACCGCCATCTGCTCAATAAATTCCCGTGAAGAATAGGGACGCTTCTCTAAATTCTCGGCGATTTCGGCGATCGTCATGTCACACACCCGCAGTTGATCTTCATCAATGTAGGTGTCATATATGCGGTCTATCCGTTGCTGTCTTAACACCTCATCATCAGCAAAGGGATCGCCAACATAATGACGATAACCCAACGCTTCAAAGAAATCTTGGTCAACAATGTTAGCGCCAGTAGACACGATCGCATCTACCATATTGTGAGTAATTAAATCGTGGACTACTCCCTTGAGTCCAGCACTAAACAAAGACCCAGCTAAACACAGAATAATCGTACATTCTTTATCTTGCAGCATTGCGTCATAAATTTTTGCTGCCCGTCCCAAATTTCGACCTTGGAAAGCTGTCTTACCCATAGCTTCCACTAAGCCAACAACATCGAAAGCTTTAATGTCAATTGGTTGCACAGTCTGTTGCAAAAGTTCTTCACGATTCATGGTAGATTGTCCTTTTTATTGAAAATAAAAGTTATACGGTCTGCACAGCGACTAGAAGGCAAGTCTCGCCAACGTACTAGGCGCTTCGCAGTGGTCGTACCAGGACAAACCAGGATCAGATTGCCGTCTTTTATTTAACTGCAAAAAAATAAACAACCAGAAAAATCCAGCTATCAGGTCTCACCTTCTTGAAACGCCAACTCCAACGAAAACGGTAGACACCCAGGATTGGCAGCTGCCCACTCGTTGGCTTCTGCAATTAGGGTTTTGTTACCTGAATTGAGATAAAATTGCATTTTGGCACTCTGCTCCAGTCTTTCGCGTTCTTTGCCCCCAATTAGGCATCGCGCAATTAGGCAGTACTCTCTAGCTACACGCTTGGCGTGGGATGCTGCTTGGAGTCGCAACTTAGTCAGTTGCTTCAGTTCTAACAAAGCGAGAGTTGTTACTGAGTCGTCTGAAGCTGTACTTTGCTCACTAACTTCAGCTTCATGTGAGGTTTCGGGCGGCACAATTGCAGGTGTAGGTGCAATACTAACAGAATTAATTGATAAGTTTTTGTTATTGTAATTTTCAGCCGCGCTGAGGTTAGAAAGGTATTTAAAATCCTTATCTGAATTACTTTGATTAATGTTTTCAGCTAATTGTATAATATTTGAAGAAACTGATGAATTATCAGAATTATTAAAAGATGAAGTTAACGACAAATCTTCTGGTTGTAATAAATTCAATTCTTCAGAATTAAAATTAATTTCGTCAGATTCATCTTGTACCTGTGGTACAAAAAATTCTCCTTCAGACTCAGCAAATTCTTCAAAACTTGCGGCTGCCAACTGCCCTGTAGGGGCATCGGCAGCCGGAGGTAAAAGGTTACAAAAGACCTTCATATAGTAAAAATGACCGTCATTTTGCTTTTGGTAAGGGTTTTCAAAACTTTGTTTGACGAATGAGTTTTGAAAACTATCAAATTGCCCGTCATTGCTTGATTGATAAGGGTTTGAGCTATTTTCTACCCAAGGATCTAAGATGTAGCGCGTAGGATGCCACAAATGCAAGTGTTTTTGTAGTGTCTCTTGTGAGATAGTTTTGTGAAAGCGACGCTTGTACTCAGCACGTATCGCTTTTCCTCGTTCAGTAGCCCCTGCTGGTAAGCCTCTATCCCACTCTATTGCCCTTACCACTATCTGAATGCGTTGTTGGGCTTGTTGGCTGCGTTCCCAGTTCTGTTGCTTACGACGGTCAAATGGGATTACGTTGTCTTTGGGTTTATCAATGCTGCTAATGCCTGCTATGGCTTCTGCAAAGGTGTTGGCGAATGTACCCAATAGCCGTTCGGGATAACTCTGGTAAGGGCTATACCATTTGTTACAACTTGTGGATTTTATCCAATGCCTCACCCTAGCTTCGATTTCGTGTTGGTGTCGGCAATATTTGCTGTAGCCGG
>NZ_JAIVFR010000328.1 GCF_020829685.1 Nostoc sp. CHAB 5715
GCGGCTACCACTAATTGACCGTCTCAGCGCCTTACCTTTACTTTATGCTGTTGTTGATTTTGACAATTCTGATGCAGCTTGGCGGCGCTATGACTTTGTAACTGCCCGTGAATTATTCAAAGATTTTAACGTTTCTTTCCGCCTTTACCGCGATGCTTTTGAACCAATGTTATTAGTGGGCTTGTTTGCCCCTGGCGAACAATGTTCAGCCGCAGCAACTTTAGGGATGCTTTACTTTTTTATTCTGGCTCATCAACCAGATTTTGATGTAGTTTGGTGTCGAGGAACTGTTGGAGAAAAAATATTTCGTCCTTGGGTGGAACGTATCGAAAAAGCTGGTGCGCGAGTATTATCCAAGCGCCGAGTTACAGATTTAATTGTTGATAGTAATCATCGAGCAAAGGGTGTGGTTTGCGGTGATGAAGTAATTGAAGCAGATGCGGTGATTTTTGCTGTTGGGATCACGGGGATGAAGAAAATTGTCTCAACTAGCCCTAGTTTACAAAGCCGTGAAGAATTCCGTAATTTAAGCAATTTAGGAGCAATTGATGTTTTAGCAACGCGACTATGGTTTGACCGCAAAATTGATATTCCTCGTCCTTCTAATGCTTGCTTTGGATTCGACGCAACTACAGGTTGGACGTTTTTTGATTTGAATGCTCTACATGATGAATATCGGGATGAGCCAGGAACAATAATTGAAGCTGATTTTTATCATGCGAATCAGTTTCTCAATTTGAGTGATGAAGAGATTTTAGCAATAGTTCAGGGTTATTTAGCAACTTGTGTACCAGCGTTTCGGCAGGCAAAGATAATTGATAGTAGTGTAATTCGGTTACCTGAAGCGGTGACTCACTTTGCACCAGGCAGCTATCGTTATATGTTGCCCGCTAAAACAAGTTTTGAAAATGTGTTTATGAGTGGGGATTGGATTGTGAACCGTCATGGTTCCTGGTCACAAGAAAAAGCTTATGTTACTGGTTTAGAGGCGGCGAATTTGGTGGTGTCTTATTTGGGAGAAGGTCAGCCATCTGAGATTTTAGCTGTAGAAGAGGATGAAGTGCATATCCAAGTGGCGCGATCGCTCAACCAAACTTTCCGTGACTTGGGTAAATCTATCCTACCTGAATTTTGGTTGCCCTAATCTGTAGGGACACGAAGAGTTAATCATTAATTATAATCTAAATTCGGTAAGCTAAAGAAAGCTATTGCGATACCATCCTTATAATGTAAATCAAATCACATAAGCTTATGGAGCCAGACTCTTTACAAACCGAGGTGATTTTGACGCATCCGCGTGAGTCCCTCGGTAAAGTGCAACTTGATTGGACACCCCAACCGGGAAACTATCTCGATTTTGAAGGTAAAACCTACGCGGTTTTAGAACGCCGCCATCAATACCAACTTAAAGCAGGGCGCTACCGCTTGCATAATATTGCCATTTACGTGCAGTCTGCTAAACGACCGTCTGAGAAAAGTTTTGTAGCGGGACGTTGGGTAGTTGGCGATGCCACCTGCTGCTACAATGCTCACTCAGAAATCATTCGCTGTGCAGTTAACCCAGATGGCCCTTGCGAATCTTGCCGTTTTTATGAAAAATTAGAAGCCACAAGTTAGAGACGCGATTAATCGCGTCTGTACAGGAGTTAGGAGTTATTCTCCCTCATCTCCCTCATCTCCCCCATCCCCCTCATCTCCCCCATCCCCCTCATCTCCCCTATCCCCCTCAACTACCCGCACCAAAAACTTCTCCCACAGTTAAGCGGGTACCATTAACAAAATCCCATCCCGACTGGGGACGTTTACCAGCTAGCTGAACCTCTCGCAACAGCAACAAACCTTCCCCAGTCTGGACGATCGCACCAATCCCTTTGGCAATGCTGACTACAACTCCTGGTGTGTCTGATCCATTTGACAAATCAGGCAATTTATGGATCAATTCTTGTAATTCTGGTGGGAGATTGCGATCGCCTACAGAACCAAGGGGAGCAGAAGCGGTGATTTTCAGCAGGTTGTCACGAAAGGTAGCGGTGCAGTTAGGGTAAAAACCTCTGATTTGATTGTGTAATTGCATAGCGCTTTTTGACCAATCCAAACCATAATCTTGTTTTTGAATCAGAGGTGCATAAGTAGCTGCTAAATTATCTTGGGGAATTGGTTGAATTTCCTGGCGTTCCAACTTCAACAGAGTTTCTACCAATAAATCCCCACCGATCGCAGCTAGTCTGTCGGCTAAATCTTGGGCAGTATCCAGTAATCCAATCGGTGTAGTGGCTATTTGTAGCATTGCCCCGGTATCCATCCCCACATCCATTAACATTGTTGTGATCCCCGTTTCACTCTCACCGTTGTACAAGCACCACTGAATCGGCGCTGCACCCCGATATTTGGGTAAAATCGAGCCATGCACATTAATGCAGCCCAATTTTGGCATATTTAGGATTTTTGACGATAATATCTGTCCATAGGCGACAACAACAAACACATCTGCATCTAACTGTTTGAGTTTGGTTAAAGTTTCGGTGTCTTTTTTTACCCTTTCAGGTTGCCGTACTGGTAAGTTGTGAGCAGTAGCGATCGCTTTTACAGGTGTTGGCGTAAGTTTATTTCCGCGCTCCCGGCGTTTATCTGGTTGGGTGACAACTGCCAACACCTCAAATTCTGGATGATTCAATAACTTTTCCAACGTGGGTACAGCAAACTGGGGTGTACCAAAGAATACAATTTTCATTAATAATTAGTTGTTAATCGTTAGTGATTAATTAATGGTAAATAATATCGGCTGTTTGGTGGTACAATATTTTCGTATTGGTAAAACAAAACGCTTCTTGATTAACTTAATAATTAAGTTGACAAGTTTAATAGCTAGTATCAACTGCATCTACCCTTAGTGAGCCTAATAGTTTAGTGGTGTCTCGTCACGAACCGCTAGAGCATCTACCGAGTAAATTTTGTTGTGTTCCCGATAATTTGCCCGAAATTGACTTTAAATGCAATTGGGTTTCTAAAAAACTATTGCGTCTTCTATAACGGTTATCGTTTACGTGAGGTACACCCGTAGGGGCACGGCACTGCCCATACGTGTTAACTTAACGTAAAAGCGTTGTCCCGCAAGGAACTGAAGTTCCTTGCTAATAGCAAAAGTCATCTGAAGATGACTAAATATACTCAAAAATATTTAGTCTACTTCAGTAGACTTTAGCTGTTAGCCTTGAACTTCAGTTCAAGGCGGGTGACGAAGCCAACCGTTAAGCTATTTCTAGCTTAAGTAGACACCTATGGGCACTACCATGCCCCTACACCTGGTGATGTAATGTTGTACTGCATCTGAATGGGAACCGCTATAAGTGATTCAATTCATATTAAGAACGAGAACAAGTATTTTGATTATTTGTGTTTCAACAGTTTACCAGAACTATTATGACCCTGAGCGTCCCAGTTGTTGGCTAAAATAAAAGCGGTATAACTCACACATTGTGTGAGCTTGATTCCCGTTTAGTTGAACCAAACCCATACTTTCTAGTTTGTAAGCAGCGATCGCGTCTAGCTCCACTTTTTCATTTGTTGCAATTACCTTTTCCATAGCTGACATTAATTCTGGTTCTTTTTGAAGCAAGCTCAACAGTTCTCGTAAATACTGACTGTAAATTCCCACTTGTGTAGATGCGCTTTCTAGTAGCACCTCTAATGTTATTTCTTCATGACATAGATGATAAAGCGCAAGGCTCACCAAATAGGGATGTCCTCCTACCATTGCTTGTAAGGGTACAAGGCGTTTTGTCCCTTCGGAGTCTGCTGCCCAATGTAGCCCGTAAGCTAATGCTAATTTCTGTATCTGATTCAGGGTAAAGGGTGGCAGCGTAATTGTTATCCCAACATTGAAAGGCGATTGGTTTAGCTTGAGTGGAATATAAATTTCTGTGGTGTGAACTACCACCATTCGGAGTTTTTGCCAGATTTGATCCTGCTTTGCTTGTTCGTGCCAAAATCGCAGCATTGGCAGAAAGTCTCGGGCAATATTGGGATGTTCAAAAACTCGATGGACTTCATTCAAAGCCAAAACTACAGGACTTTGATCAATGTATTGCAGCAGATATGCTTCAAAATAGATTTTGCAGCTTACCTTGCTGCCCATTTCCGTATCCCAAAAATCATCTAGAGAGGGAAGGAGATTTAATTGCCTGCTGACATTGACACAAAACCAACGCAAAAATTTATCCAGAGAAGCAAAAATATCTTCGTCAGCTTCTTGAAAGTCCAAATACGCAATTTGATAACCTTGCTCTCTAGCATAAGCAATCATCCGGTTCAGCAGTGAACTTTTTCCCGTTTTTCTAGGTGCTTTGATTCGGATTAAGCAACCAGGGTGTAAAATCTCGTTATAAACAAGTTCTTCCAGGGGAGGGCGATTGATGTAAAGAGGAGAACCCAGTGGTACAGGGCCGCTAGGAAATTCGATCTTACTTGCTGAAGACAAGTTTGGAGAAACCATTTCTAAGCTAGATTCTTCGCCCAACTTTTCTTGGCTTTGATTCTCCTGAGCATTTATCTTCTCTTGTAGGTATTTCTCCAAGGCTAAATGCAGATTTTTTTTCGTTATTTTTTTTCCAAGTGCAACAGAAAGGTCTTGCCACAACTCAGAGCCAACTTCCTTGATGTAATTGTTGCGATAGCCTGATACCTCTGCCATTTCCTCGTAAGTTTTGCCCAACCACGATTGAGATAGCACAAACCATTGAATGGAAGCAAGAGGCTTGTCTTGCAAAATTTTTTCTACTGCTTGCAGAATATCTTCCACGGATATTAATTTTAAAGGTTAAACAGTTAGTAGCATTTATTCACTTTGGTCTAGTAATAATATACAACCGATTAACAATTCAAAATTCAAAGTTCAAAATTAAAGACACTTCTGCGTTCCTAATAAATAGAGAAATGGGGAGGAAGCATCCCACTTTTTTACAGTCATTGCGAGGAACGAAGCAATCGCAAAATTCTTCAGGTCAAAACGAGTCCATGAGATTGCTTCGTCGTTCCTCCTCGCAATGACAGTTATTCTCTCATTGCAAAATAAAAACTGGGATGCACCCAATGGGGATTCCAAGACATTACTTCTTCAGTGCCAGAGTCAAGCCATCTGCGATCGCTAGTAAACTAAGACTAACTCGCTGGTCTTGATGCAGCTTTTGATTAAAGGCACGAATCTTTTTAGTTCTATTATCTTGCACTTCGGGGTCGGCAACCCTACCTGACCAGAGGACATTATCGATCGCAATCAGTCCTCCCGGACGTACTAATTCTAGCGATCGCTCATAATAACCATCATAGTTGCTCTTGTCTGCATCAATGAAAGCAAAATCAAAGGTTTCCGCTTCTTTGGTTGCCAGTAGGCGATCCAAAGTCTCCAAAGCTGGGGCAATGTGCAGTTGAATTTTATCCGCCACACCTGCTTGCTGCCAATAGCGCCGAGCGATCGTTGTAAATTCATCACTCACATCACAGGCTACCACCTTACCGTCCCTCGGTAACGCCAATGCCACCACCAGGGAACTATAACCTGTAAATACCCCAATTTCCAAAGTTTTCTTCGCTCCCAACAACTGCACCAGTAACGCCAAAAATTGCCCCTGTTCAGGAGCAATCTGCATTCTCCCTATTGGATACTGGACTGTTTCCTGTCTCAGTTGGGTTAAAATCTCTGGTTCTCGCAAAGAGACTGATAGTAAATAGTCATAGAGGTTTTGTTCGAGTCCTAGTGTTTGAGTTGTCATAAGATTGGGGATTGAGCCTTTGATACTCGTGAATGAGTCTTTTATACTCGTGAATGAGTCTTTGATACTCGTGAATGAGTCTTTGATACTCGTGAATGAGTCTTTTTTACTCGTGAATGAGTCTTTTTTACTCGTGAATGAGTCTTTAATACTCGTGAACGAGTCTTTGATACTCGTGAACGAGTCTTTTTTACTCGTGAATGAGTCTTTGATACTCGTGAATGAGTCTTTGATACTCGTGAATGAGTCTTTGATACTCGTGAATGAGTCTTTGATACTCGTGGACGAGTCTTTGATACTCGTGGACGAGTTTTTAGAAGTCAAAATTATCTTTAAATGCAACTCGGTATGATAAGCAAAGCGATCGCTCAGGATATGTTAGATTATGCCAAACCTCAAAGAAGATGATAACGCCTTGCGTAAGGTGTTAACCCAAGCCAAAACTATCGCTGTTGTGGGTTACTCTGATAAACACCATCGCCCCAGCTATCAAATCGCCCAATTCTTGCGGCAAGTTGGCTACAAAGTCTATGCCGTGAACCCCCTAATTAAAGAAATTGATGGTCAACCCAGTTATACTGCACTTCAGGAATTACCAGAACCCGTAGATATTGTTAATGTGTTTCGCCGTTCTGAGTACTTGCCAGAAATTGTAGATGAAGCAATTTCGCTCAATGCTAAAACTGTGTGGGCGCAATTGGGTATCTGGCATCAATCATCAGCACAAAAAGCACGGGGAGTAGGGAGTGGGGAGTAGGGAGTGGTGTAGTTCAATTACTTGAAAAGCGCTGTAAAAGGAATCCCCAGAGACTTACTCACCGTGAATAGTGCCTTGGCTTTGAATTAAATAGGCTTTAATCTCAATCACTTGTTCGCTAAGGTGATTTAATCTGCGTTCAATCTCATTAAATCCAGTTACAATACCTTGTGAAATTTGTATTTGATTATTTCGCAGGTGATTAAAATCGCGCTCATCGTTTACGGCTTTCTCAGCAGCAGCTTTTGCTTCTTCTCTAAATCGCGCAATCGTTTATTTTGTTCATCAATTTTGCGGTTGAGCGCGGCTAGCCCTGCCTCAATATCTTTGCAAACTTCTGCCATTTATCGACCTACTTTATTTGCAATATTTTTCAGGCGATCTCCTACTTCCTTACAGGGTACACAGCAATATCCTGGGTATTTATTGTGTGTGCATTTGTGGCTACCTTCCGGGCAGTCATCGTCGCAAGCCACTTTGTAATTTCCGTCTGGGCATAGAATAAAATCCGTAAAATTATTCC
>NZ_JAIVFR010000329.1 GCF_020829685.1 Nostoc sp. CHAB 5715
TTGTGCAAACACCTGCATGACAAGAACTCGGCAGTTCCAAACCAGCAGCATCGGCAACTGATAAGATCGTTTCATCTTCAGGAACTTGCAAGGTATGAATTTTGCCTTGGTGATCAATTTCTACGGTGTAAGTTTTGGACATATACAAAGGAAGTGTGACGCAACGGACAAATTTATTAGCTTATCTGAATTAGTTAAAAATATCCAGATTTTACCATAAAAATTTAGGTTAAAGATTGATAATTATAGCAACTAATTCTGAATAAGTTATAGATTAGTAACATTATTTACTATACAATACACAAATAAATTAGTTAAATTTGCTTACTATAAATATGCGCGATCGCGTTTCTTTAGAGACTGTATCTGTAAGTCTGCCTTTTGGCATTGGTTCGATGGTTTGGAAAGTTGACACCACACAAAGGAAAGCGGCTTGGTCGCTTTATTGCAAACTTGTACTGAGCGTCTTGCCTTGAGCGAAGCCGAAAGGAGCCGAAGTATTGCGAATTGTCTTTATAAATTATCAGGGTCAATATTTAATTCTCGCAACTTAGCGGCTAGGCGTTCTGCGCGTTGCTTTTCTTGTGCTGCGCGTTGCTTTTCCTGTTGTGCACGCTGTCTTTCTTCGTCCGCACGCTGCTTTTCTTGTTCAGCCAATTCTTGCGGTGTCGGCACTAACTGCCCTTGTGCTGTAAAATAGCGTAATTGATTATCCTGCACACCCAAATATAAATCTAACTGCTGACTCCATAACCAACCTTGGGGGTTCGGCTCTATTGGTTGGTAATTCCCGTCTACTAAATGAAACCCCACAAATTCTAAATTATTCGGGTCAAACCAAAAATACTCTGGTGTGCGAAAGATATCTTGGTAAATTTGTTTTTTTAAGCCTTTGTCTGTGGCTTTTGTGGAAGGCGAAAGCAACTCGACAATAATATTCGGATATTTACCATCTTCTTGCCAAATCACCCAACTTTTACGCGGTTTGCGATCGCATCCTAGCACCACAAAAAAGTCTGGGCCGCGAAATTCTTCTGATTTAAGCTGACGTTGGCTATAGTAAATCGTCAAATTCCCCGCCACATAAAAGTCATTGCGGTTTTGCCACCACAATTCTAAACATTGTAATAATAAAATAATTTGGCGTAGATGTAAATCGCTTTCCAATGGTGGTTCGTTACTGTATATATCTCCTGGTGGAAATATTATATCTTTTGCTGGTTCTAATTCTTGGGCAACTGACATAACTTTCTTGGGGCTAGGGGTGAGATGTTCAGATGAACGGCTACGGGTGGATGCATAGATGTAATTACTATCATAATCTTGCTGATTTATATTTATGTGCGATCGCATTTTAAACAAAACATCCCAAGACTGGTTTTAATTTGCTTGTGTTCGGGGATTTCACCAGAGTTCTATAATAATCACAGAGAATTTAGTTAAATTTGCTTACTATAAAATATGCGCGATCGCGTTTCCTTAGAAACTGTATCTGTAAGTCTGCCTTTTGGCATTGGTTCGATGGCTTGGAAAGTTGACCTCACAGAACGGAAAGCCGCTTGGTCGCTTTATGTGGAATTGGTGACACGCATTGCTGTACAACCTTTGGAAGTTGACCAGGGTTTGGTACGAGAAGCGATGAACTCTCTTTATAGTTTATTTGGTACAACCCGCGAAGTTCTCAAAGCCGCCGGGCCTGATGTCGGTGCTTCTCGTGATTCTGTGGGGGGAATTGCGATCGCTGTGTTGAATAATGGGTTAAGACCGTTTTTAGCTAAATGGCATCCGTTATTGCAAGCGTGGGAAGCTAGACGACCTGTGGGGGTGAGTCCGAAGGAACATGAGCAGAGTTGGTCGGAGGAACCCAAGTTGCGAAGTGAGTTGGAAGTTTTGCGCGGTGGGTTGGAAGATTACGCCAAGGCGTTGGCAAAAATTGCCGATGTGGAGGAGTGATAAATGCCAAAGGATGTTTTCCTTTGCCACAATAGCAAAGAAAAAGTAGAGGTAGAAAAAATTAGAGCGCAGCTATTACAAGAAGGAATAGATGCTTGGTTAGATAAGTATGACTTTGAGCCATTTCGACGTTGGCAAGACCAACTTGAAGAAATTATTCCTCAAGTCAAAGCTGTAGCTGTATTTATCGGTTCCTCTGGTGTAGGGCCGTGGGCAGATATCGAAATGAAAGAGTTTCTTGTTGAGTTTGCGAAGAATCATAAGCTTCGCATAGGCTTAGTTATTCTTCCTGGATGCCCTGATAAACTTATAAATACAGTTCCGAGATTCTTAAAAGGCTTTCATTGGGTAGATTTTCGGCTACAAAATCCCGATCCAATGGAACAGTTGATTTGGGGTATTACTGGACAAAAGCCAAAAACACAACCCATCACTTCATCTCAATCGCCTCAAAAACCTTCAGACAGAAGACAATTTTTGAAATGGGTGGGTTTGGGAACTTTCGGCTTAGTAATGTCAGTCGTGGGTCGAGAAATTTGGATCAAACTAGATCAGCCTACTGTAACAAAGGATGAATCTACAAGTTTAGGAGAATCAACTCAGACTAGAACACCAGAAGTAAAGCCTTCTGAAAACATCTCACTTGAATCTGAAAAAGGCATTGACTATACCAAACTGCGTAATCTGCTTGCAGAAGGAAACTGGAAAGGAGCGGATAGCGAGACTTTTAAGGTGATGAACAAGGCTCTCAATGGAACATGGAGCAGTAAAAAATTATTAAACTTTCCCTGCACAGACTTACGCACAATTGACAAACTGTGGGTGAAATACAGCGATGGACACTTTGGCTTTAGTGTCCAGAAAGAAATTTACTTGAGCGTTGGCGGTAAAGCTGACGGCAAGTATTACGAAAAAGCCTGGGAGAAGTTTGGCGATCGCGTAGGATGGAGAGTGAAGAGCATATGGATTGATGATTATTCTGATGTAACTTTTAATACCTCTTCCTCTAAAGGACACCTCCCCGCTTTGATGTCATGGACGACAGATAGGTTAGAGGTGGATGGATGGGGTGAATGGAGTTTTAAGTTGGAGTTAGATCAAATCTCTTCTCTCGTATCGAGACTTGTAAACTGTAACATCTAAAGCTTTCAGATATTTATAAAGATTTATTACAAGCCCCTAATGCACGGTAGAATCAACATTTCATAATTCTGATACCTGGCACGAGCCATGAAAAGTCATAGCATTATTGTGCTAAATATATAATAATTGATTAGCAACTTCGTCTACTGTCAAAGTATCAAGAATAATAGCAACCCTTTCGGCAATTTCATAGGAACTTCTACGTTTAGCAATCAAAATCCCTGCATGAGGTTGACTATTAACTAAATAATTTGTGTGTAATTTCTCAAAATCAAGTCGGTTATGAGTCAAAATACAATGCCCAATAGATGCAGCAAAAGCTAGTTGTGTTTGATCTGGTTCTCCTAACATTTGCTGTTCTCGTGCTGTTGTTGCATCAAAACCTCTTGCTAAGAGTAAAGTAGCCACTAGAATATCTACATCTTCATCAATATAAACTTGAGCAAAAATCGTCATCTTTGATTTAATCTAGCTTTAATAGCTGGATGGACTAATTCATCAGGGACATGATTACGCTCGATATATTCATTAATTTCTGCTTGATTATCTAAGTAAAAACTCAAAGCATCAAAAACTTGCGCTAAAGTTAAATGAGGTAAATGTAGCGGTATTTCTTCTGGTCTAATACCTAAACGCCAATTTTCAACAATTGCTCTCACAGGGGTTCTAGTTCCCTTAATAATCGGTTCACCTGATAAAATATCAGGCTGTCGGGTAACATAGCGAGAGTTTGTAGTAGTTGTCATACTAATGAAATTTTTGGCAGTATCTCTGTTAATGTATCACAGATTGGATTGAATGCGATGCCTACGGCGAGTTACACCTACGTATTTTAATTGTAAACACTGAGGAGCGATCGCCATTATTCAATAATAAAAAAACTTGAATTATGGCTTTACTATTACTGCAAAATGTAACCCTAAAGCATCCAACAGATAATTTAGACTGTAAAACTCAATTTCGCCTTTATCTGATAGCATCTGGTCAAGTTTATTGTAGAGTTCCTTGACTTGTGCAGAAAGCTGATCAACTCCACCATGCGCTTTTATAACATTTTTCAGCGCCTTACTCAACATTTTGGGATCGCCTTCTTCTAAAACAACTTCGATATAAGCTGCTGCTTCTAGTGGATTTTTTAAGTCTTGAATCAGTTTTTCATGATAACTTGTACTTTTAGGCATCATCTCTACTCCTGTAGTCTTGCCAATATTCCTTTGCTTTGACAATATCGTTTTCTTGAGTGCTTTTATCACCACCACACAAAAGAATAACAACTGTTGACCCTTGCTGTCCAAAGTATATGCGATAGCCGGAACTGTAGTCTATTCTCAGTTCAAAAACTCCATTACCAACTGATTTACAATCACCTAAATTACCTGCTTCTACTCGGTCAAGCCTAGCTCTAATTTTAGCTTTTGCTCTTATATCGCGCAAAGAGTCAAACCACTCAGAGAAAGGATTTATACCATTAACACTTAAATAACTCCTGATCTCCTTTGGTGAAACTTCCATATTGGAATCTTTTTAAGCTCTGCGATCGCTGTAAATCAACAATATACACTATGTAGCGATGATTGCACTCACCAACAAACTTTGGTCATCAATGTTACAATGTTGACTCTTAAGGTTACAACATTAAGCTTTAAAGTTACAACATTAACCCTTAAAGCTAGAACATGAAGCCTTAAAGTTACAACATTAAGCCAAAGAGCTAGAACATTAAGCCTTAAGGTTACAACATTAAGCCTTAAAGTTAAAGCGATCGCTGATAGCGCTTCTCAATTGCATAGAATACAGATCATTTGTAGGGGCACACCAATGTTCATAGGTGTCAACTTAACGTAAAAGTCATGTCCCGCAAGGAACTGAAGTTCCTTGCTAATAGCGAAAGTCATCTCAAGATGACTAAATAATCCGAAAAATCTTTAGTCTACTGAAGTAGACTTTAGCTATTAGCCTTGAACTTTAGTTCTAGGCGGGTGAGGAAGCTAACAGTTAAGCTACTTTTGCTTATTTGGACACCAATGAGCAATGCTGGCCCTATTGTCTATTGCTTAAACATAATATTATTTCACTGAAAATCAACCTTTCGTGATTAAATTCCGAGAAATTACGGACATAAATAAAAACTTTTACTAAAAAAATGTGCTTTTTGCTGAACCAGAATACAGGTCAATTAAGACAAAATAGTTCTGTAGAGCTATTAAAGGTGTAAAATTGTGCCTCGAAGAAAACGTAGTTCCCGGATTTTAGAAAAAGCTGAGTTTAGAGTTGCCGGACTGAAAGCTATCGATCCAAACATCAATTTTAATGATACTTACAACTTGCAAAACCTGACTCAATTAATAGACAATTTTCACAATATGCTTGATGATTATAACGCTGCTATAGCTATGATTGACTCTTCTAGAAAAAAGCTGGATGAAATGGAAAAAAACTTAAGTCAGGTTTCAGACAAAATGCTGATGGGGGTTGGTTTCAAGTACGGCAAAAACAGCGATGAATATGAACTTGCAGGTGGCGTTCGAGACAGCGAACGTATTCGTAAAAGCAGATTGACACGCTTGAAATCTAATACAGATAAAACATCAGATGAAAATGCTGTAACCGCCTAGTACCGCTACGCGGAAGTCAAAAGACGCGATTAATCGCGTCTGTACAAAAGTCAAAAGGCTTAGAGAATTTGCTTTTAACTTTTTTAGAATGGTATCTGTGAAAATTAAAGGTGTCCAGATCCCCGACTTCTCAAAGAAGTCGGGGATCTATTTCATCACGAATGATCCAGGACTGCTATATAATAAAACTTTGCATTAACCCAGAACTTCCGAAATCTTAAAATTGAATGACCAGGTTTATACATGATAAATTCGCCAAAGACTATCTAGAAGAACTACTAAAAGATTACGGAGAAGTTAAGGCATCAGAAAAAATATCAGGAGAGATTAAAGAAATAGATGTTTTATTCACTCCTGCTAAACAGCAAAGTTCTAATATACAAATACTGGGTTTGTTAGGGAGATTTGCTGAACAGCCTGCAATTATAGAACCCTACCGCAATCCAGCTTCTACCGATGAAATCTGCGACTGTATTCTAAAATTATTAGAAGTCAAGGCTTTCTTGCGACGAGAAGCTAAGGCAAATAAAACCAAACTTCAGAACTCCGAAATTCCCAAATTGTGGGTTCTTACTCCAACCATATCTGAAACTAGATTGTCTAGCTTTGGAACTATGCAAAAAACAGGTTGGTTATCGGGAGTACATTTTCTGCCAGATGCCTTGCGAACAGCAATTGTAGCAATACATCAACTACCGCAAACACCAGAGACATTATGGTTGAGGCTTTTAGGTAGGGGAAGTGTGCAGTCACAAGCAATTATCGAGTTGCAAGCGTTACCATTAGATCATCCATACCAAAAAGAAACTCTCGAATTAGTTTACAACTTGCGCGAAAACTTGAGAGTAAATCAAGAATTAGAAGCAGATGATAGGGAGTTAATTATGCGACTAGAACCACTTTATCAAAGAGACAGAGAACAAGCTATACAGGAAGGAAATAAACAAGGAGAACAACGTTTAGTTCTACGTTTACTCAATCGCCGTATTGGTGAGATTGATACATCATTAATCGAGCGAATTCAAGGCTTATCGATTGAACAATTAGAGAATTTAGGAGAAGCATTGCTAGACTTTGCTAGTGTTGCTGATTTAGAAACTTGGTTAAACCAACAATCAATCTAATTCATTTCGATTGATAAAGAGTTAATTATGCGACTAGAACCACTTTATCAAAGAGACAGAGAACAAGAAGGCACTTATAGAACCCACACGTTATGCGAGGTGGGATGAAGCAAGGACGCTTTGTGGCTCGTGGCACTTTCCGCTCTACACAATCTTTTTTGTTATTGAGCGTAGTCGAAATATACTAGTGCGGCTCTAAACCGACA
>NZ_JAIVFR010000032.1 GCF_020829685.1 Nostoc sp. CHAB 5715
TCATCCACAGATGGCAACTTACGTTTTTGCACAAATTGCGCGATCGCAGCCCCAGTTCTCTTGCCATAAACGACACATTCCAGCAGAGAATTACTGCCCAAGCGATTAGCACCATGTACGGAAACACAAGATGTTTCGCCAGCAGCAAAGAAAGCATCAACTAAACCATCGCCACTACTGCGGACTTGCCCATCAGTATTAACTGGGATACCACCCATACAATAGTGAATTGTCGGACGGACTGGCATAGGTTGAGTTACCGCATCAACGCCTACCAAACGGTGTGCTTCTTCCCAACAGAAGGGGACGCGACTCATAATTTTTTCTTTGCCCAGATGGCGTAAATCCAGATAGACAAAGGGGCCACCAGCACTACCATTAAGATGAATACCACGACCGGCGCGAATCTCGTAAGCGATCGCTCGTGAGGTAATATCACGAGGAGCCAGTTCCATGCGACTGGGTGCATAGTTCGCCATAAAGCGATCGCCTTCACTATTAATTAGATACGCCCCTTCACCCCGTACTGCTTCCGAAATCAACACGCCTACCGGATATAAGCCAGTGGGATGAAATTGGACAAATTCCATATCTTCTAGGGGTAAACCTGCGATCGCAGTCATAGCCAAACCATCACCCGAAGAAGCGTAATCATTAGAGGTAGTGTTATAAACGCGACCATAGCCCCCTGTGGCAAACATCACCGCCTTGGCTCGCACCACCTCGATATGTCCATCCAAAAGATGGAACATTACCACACCCTTCGCCTCATTTTCTGACAAAATGAGACGCATTACATACCATTCTTCATAAACTTGCACCCCATAACGCCGCAGGTTGTTCACCAATTCGTGCAAAATCGCGTGACCGGTCTTATCAGCTGCGTAGCAAGTGCGGTTGTGGGAATGTCCGCCAAAAGCCCGTTGGGCAATACGCCCATCGGGTAAGCGAGAGAACAAAACGCCGAGATGTTCCAAGTCAATTACCACATCTGGCGCTTCTTGGGCGAGAATTGCCACAGCATCTTGGTCTGCCAAGTAATCAGAACCCTTGACAGTATCAAAAGCATGTGCTTCCCAACTATCTTCTGAATCAACATTTTTCAGCGATGCAGCCATACCACCTTGAGCCGCCACCGAGTGCGATCGAATTGGGTGGGTTTTGGCAACCACAGCAATATTTAAATTAGGGTCAGTGCGGGCAATTTCTACAGCAGCCCGACATCCCGCCAATCCACCCCCGACAATAATCACATCGTGTTCCAGCATAATTAGCCCCTAATTGCAAACCACTGCTGTTCTATTGTAGAGAGGTGATTAATCAGACAGTGTGTTGCAACAGTGGCATCTCTACAAAAAAATCCCTGTTTATAAACAGGGATATTATTATAAATTTTGAAATTAGAAGGGAAAAATTAAAAATGAATAGTTAGGTCTTCACTCCTAACTCCTGTACAGACGCGATTAATCGCGTCTCTACTCCTAACTCCTAACTCTTCAGCTAGCCGCCTGTGCAGGTTGTTGCTGAGACACATTACCTGGTATGGGTTCCATTTTGGTTCCAGGCCCTACAGGAGTGACTTCAATATGATTTAACAAGGTAGTGACAAACGCAAACAACAAGAAAGGTAGCGATAGCAGAACGACAAGGCCAGCTGTTGCTAAAGCGTACACGGGGCGCTTGGCACCCATAAGCGCCAAGGCTGATGCCAAACTTAGGGTAATTGTAATCAACCAAACAATTATTTGACCGTAGATATCACCGAAAGTCAGGGTACAGACAAACCGATATTTTTGAGTATTATTTCCGCTCATCACATTTGCCTCAAGTCTCTCCTAATAGGTTCTACGTTAGAACTATGTTTGCCTTCTAGACAATTTCTAAATATTTTTGCAAGCTTCGTAATATAACTTTACAATCATTGTTTTTCGTTACAAAGCGCAATTTCTAGTACAGCATGACGGAAATACACCAACCATAGGCTACGGGAAGCCCTTCTTTTGTAGTCGTCGTTACCTGGAATTCTCCCCTTCTCTTGTACTACGAAATAATTTAACTGTTAGCTTTGTCACCCGCCTGGAACTAAAGTTCTTTGGCTTTTAGCTAAAGTCTACTGAAGTAGACTAAAGATTTTTCGCTATATTTAGTCATCTTCAGATGACTTTTGCTATTAGCAAGGAACTTCAGTTCCTTGCGGGATATGACTTTTACGTTAAGTTGACACCTATGCACTGCGTCGCGCGAATTTCTGGCGTTGTACTCCTTTGAAGAACCCGCAGGCTAGTAAGTGGCGTTGTGTTATGCCGTAGCCTAACGCACCATCCCAATAACGCACCCTACCAGATTGAAGCCAATGTGCTTAACAGTTAGCACAAAAACTAAGAGAGCTAGGTGTTGATATAGGCTAAGTTTTTTGTTAAAAGTTTTCGCAATCCTAATGACCTCCTTAACAAATAGACTCTTTGCCTAAAGCAAAAATAATTTTTGTCATCTACCAAATTCCAGATATTTAGGATATGGTATTTAATTTTTTTGATGGTAAATATTAACTAGATAAATCCAGTAAAGTCCGAATGGAAAAACTAATTTTTTGATGTTAAATTTTGAGTATTGCCCGAATTTGTTGACTTTAATCAACAAAACCCTTTATTTTTCGTGGCAATATTGTTTTAGGAGTGAACGTGAAGACTATTTTTTTTCGTAAAGGTGTTTTTTGGTTACCAAGTATAGCTGCTCTTACAGTCCTGAGTAGCGGCTTATCTGCAAGTGCCCAAACAGTAGACAAGGTGAGCAGTCAAGCATTAACCGACCCTTCCGCAACCGTAGCGTCTCCCAACGAGTTTAGTACAGAACTAGACACTGTAAGTCAAAATCTCTCTACAGAAACAACTGAAACATTTACAGCAACAAATTTAGCTAAGGTACAGCAGCCCCCAAACGCTGCGATACAGGAAAACGCCAGTGTAACGCCTACACCCGTTCCAGGTACAGTGGCAACCTCATCTACGACACTTACCTCTAAGTTTGTACAACCGACTTCTCAAACTACTGTTCAACCATCTGTTACCATAGCGCAATCGGATATTAATTTAGGTACAACTACCCGTGGCGGCAGCAGCTATATTGGCGTCGCTGCTAACATTGGTTTGAGTGGTGGGGACACGTCTTTGGGCGACGGTAACTTTGCAGTAGTCAGCAAAATTGGACTGACAAATGCTATATCAGTGCGACCCTCAGCTGTATTTGGGGACAACACCACAATTTTACTTCCTGTCACCTACGATTTTACCTTTCAGCCAGCAGATGCTTTTAGCGAACCGTTAGCGATCGCACCTTACGTTGGAGTGGGTGCAGCTTACAAAACTGGTGATGATTCGCAATTTGCCTTTTTGGTATCTGGTGGCATTGATGTGCCTCTAACTCCTCAATTTACTGCAACGGCTGCTGTAAATGCCGGATTTTTCGATGAAACTGATATAGGCTTGTTGTTAGGAGTTGGTTACAACTTTACTGGCTTTTAAGAGTTAGGAGTTATGAGTTAGTAATATTTCACTCATAATATGATGTCCGGGCAATTAAGCATAATACCCGGAACCCAAAGAGCCAAAGCTACGCTTTAGCTCCCCTAAGAGCAGGCTCTTAGGGGTTGGGGGTGGGGTTCTTTTATTATGGGTAATTTGGCGGACATGATATAACTCCTAACTTTTAACTCTTCACTCCTAACTCCTGTACAGACGCGATTAATCGCGTCTCTACTCCTAACTCATAACTCCTAACTTTTTATTTAGGGGTAACTTTGTCAATTACCTTGATTTTGCCATCGTCTCCTACTGTCCAAACATCGTAAACACCTACGACATCGCCGTTAGCATCAACATCTACGTTGCCACTGGCTCCTTGGTAATTAATCTTTTTACCATCTTTAAGTAACTTTAGTCCCTCGCAGACATCGGTAACTTCCGTACCAGGCCCATCAGCTACTTCACGGATTTTGCTGGCTATACCAACACCTGTATTTTGTTTAGCAGCTTGTGCAGCTAACATCAGTAAAGCAGCCGCATCCCAAGCTTGAGGAGCGTATTCTCCTGGTGCACCACCCTTTTTATCCTTCCACAGCTTGTTGAAAGCTTCTAGCGCTTTACCATCGGAACCGGGTACTGTACCGATCGCTCCGGTTAAAATAAATTTATCACCATCTTTGCCAACTTGTTCTGGAAAAGTAGGTGATTTTACCCCATCTGTAAGTAGAATTTGCACTCCCTTCGTCACACCTTGCTGATAGGCGGCTTTCAGGAACAGACTGCCAGTTTCCGCATACAGTACAGCTAGGACTGCATCTGGTTTACCAGCAAAAGCAGCAGCCGCTTCTGTATCAAATGTCTGGGCTTTCGGGTCGTAGCGGACAGGTTTATCTTTATTAACGATGGTTCCACCCAATTTTTCAAAAGTTTGCACAAATGCTTTTTCAAAGCCAACGCCATAGTCGTTATTAATCACAACTGTAGAAACTCGCTTGAAACCTTTTTTTCTAGCAAGTTGGGCTAAAGCTAGTGCTTGGTAGGTATCGGGGGGAGCAGTACGCGCCCAAAAGCCTTTATAATCGCCTTTTTGAGCCTTTTCAGTAAAGACAGGACTGGTACTACCAGGGGAAACCAGCATGACTTTATTCGGTGTGGCAATGGAGACTGCTGCACTAGAAACGCTGCTGGCAAAGGAGCCAACTACACCTGCCACTTTATCTAAAGTTGCTAGTTTGGTCATACCGGCTGCACCCGCTCTGGGGTCGGTTTGGTCGTCTACTTGCACCAAGGTAACGGGTTCGCCATTCACCCCACCGCAGGCATTGACGGTATCGACGAGTAAAGGAACAGAACCTAGCATCTGCTGTCCAACAGAAGCCAAGTCGCCTGTTGTCGGTAGCAAGGAACCAATTTTTAGCCCTTGAGTAGTACTTGTAGTAGTTGAGTTTGCTGCTGGGGTAGCGGTACTGCCGTTGTTAGCTGTGCCATTGGGGGTACTATTATCACCACAAGCCCCAACTAGGAACCCAATTGCTAGGGTAGCTATACTGAAAGTTAAGGCAGCGCTAATTTTTCTCATAAGTAACTTTGACTCCTCAGATATTTAGGAGCCTAAAAGTAAGATTCAAACTAGATTTCTAAGTTAGCTGGATCTTATCAAGACTCCAAAAGATAAATCATATCATCCATCTTTGGGAGTAGAAATATTTACCACTAGATTAGTATTATTTTTCTACACAGAATATACTCTGTGTATCAAAGGCTGGAAAACGGAGAGGGAGGGATTCGAACCCTCGGTACGGAGTTGCCTGCCGTACAACAGATTAGCAATCTGCCGCTTTCGACCACTCAGCCACCTCTCCATGACTCACGAATATTAATGTTATCAGATTTGTTTGGGGGAGTCAATAGTCATTAGTCATTAGTCATTGGTCATTGGTTGTTGGTTATTCACAAAACACTAAGGACTAAGGACTAATGACCAAGGACTAATTTTTTAAAGGACTTGCGATCGCATCCAAGCCAGGGGCAAAGTGCGTAACTTTTTCCATTGGGGAACGTAAGCTCGTTGACTGAACACATCATAATCGTTGCGTTCAATCACCTCCAAAATTTGACCGTATAACATTGATGCTGCCCACACGGGCCAACGGGCATCGGATGCTAAATAAGTAATTCCCCAATCGGATGTGCTATAGAATTGGCGGGCCCGATCAATTTGAAAGCGCATCAGCGCCCGCCAACGATCGTCTACCACACCTTTAAAGAAGTCTTGTTCGGTGTAGTTGAATTTTGCCAAGTCCTCAAGGGGAATGTAGATCCGTCCCCGTTTGGCATCTTCTCCCACATCCCGCAAGATGTTGGTGAGTTGATTGGCAATTCCCAGAGCGATCGCTTCTTCTGTGGGAATATAAGGTTGTTTGTTCTGGTGCCACGGAGCGGTGTATATGGTGCTATCTACACCCATAACTGCTGTTGACATTAAGCCAACAGTGCCAGCAACGCGGTAACAGTAGAGGTATAAATCCTCAAAGGTTTCATAACGACTGCGATATAAGTCCATGCGCTGACCGGCAATCATATCCCGAAAGGGCTGAATGTCCATCGGAAAGCGCTGGAGGGTATCAACTAAAGCGACATCGTAATTTTCTAATGGCTGTCCCGCAAAAATCGATTCCAGCTGCTGTTCCCATAGGTCTAGGGTTTCTGGCGTGGTAATAGCAGATGCGGGCCCATCCACCAATTCATCTGTACGGCGACACCAAGCGTAAATTGACCAAATAGATTGACGTTTTACCGGACTCATGAGCAGAGTACCCAGGTAAAAAGTCTTGGCATACTTTGCTGTGAGATGCCGACAAAGTTTGTATGACTCGTCTACAGAGACCAGCGTTTTCATGCGCGGGGGGGAATCAGGCAGTTGCAGCATTCGTTGCGGGCGGTCGGGTGAGCGTTTGCAGGTTTGAGGAATTTGCTACCGGGAGAGCCTCAGAAATTGCCTGCGCTGTCAGCTTACCAGAAAGTACGGCACCTTCCATACTGCCTAAGTAGCGTTGCATGGTATAACTTCCGGCGAGATAGAAGTTGGCAATGGGCGTAACTTGTGCGGGACGGTACTGTTGACGACCAGGGGTCGCTTTGTAAACTGAACGCGGCGTTTTCACCACATGAGATTTCAGCAATGTTGCTGGATTGTCTCCCCCAAAGTGGTCGGGGAAAAGTTTTTCTAACTCGGCAATTGTTGCAGCCACAATCTCCTCATCAGATTTGGCAATCCAATCTTTTGCCGGAGCTAGAACTAATTCCAGCATCGAGCGATTGGGGTTGGCGTATTCACGGCAGGTATTGCTCATATCAGCATAAACGCTTAGGAGGGGCGATCGCGAAAAAAGCAAGTGATCAATTTCTGTAAGTTTCCGGTCAAACCACAGATGCAGGTTAATCACTGGTACTCCTTCCAAGCCTTCTAGCTTCTTGAAAAACTCCATAAGCTTCCAAGGTTTAGGCAACATGACCTTTAAAGGGTCAACCGACATGGCAGATACATAGGAATCTGCTGTGATAACCTCATCTTCTGCCCCATTTAAACCTCGAATCAAGTATCCTTTTACCGTGCCATCGGCGTTGAGCAAAATCTCTTTCAATGGGGCATTCAACCGCACTTCTCCACCGCGTTCTGTGATGTAATCTACAATCGGGCTGCATAGACGTTCTGTGGGAGAACCATCCAAAAATGCAATCTTGGAGCCATATCGTTCTTGCAGAAAGCGATTTAGTGCAGTTAACAGAATCGTTGCCGAAACTTCATCAGGATTGATAAAGGTGAGTGCTTTACATGCGGCGATAAAAACGTCACTAGTTACCCGCTCGTCAACACCTTGCCTTTTCAACCACTCTAAGAAGCTATACTTGTCCATGTCTTCAACATACTTTTGACCCCGAACCACTGCGGGAAGTAAGCCGACTGCAAATCGAATCTTCTGCTCCCAAGTCAACATGTCTTTGTTGCGAAGAATCGACGCAATCACGTTGAAAGGAGATGGAATATCTGGAACATCAAAACGTGATAGTGTCCCAGGCTTGTCCGGTTGATTAAAAATTAACGTATGCTCTTTCCACTGGAGTCTGTCTTCAATGCCCAACTCCTTGAGCAATTGGAGCATATTCGGATATGCCCCAAAGAAGGCGTGTAACCCGGTTTCGTACCAGTCGCCGTCAGAGTCTTTCCACGCCGCAACAAGACCACCCAGTACGTCCCGGCTTTCCAAGACAATGGGAGTGTGACCTGCGTCCGTGAGATATTTCGCGCAGGAAAGTCCTGCTAGACCAGCACCCGCGATCGCTACTCGCATTTAACCCTAATGCCCTTCAATATTTCTTAATGGTTTTGTCGATTCTCATTATACGTTGCAATCCGTAACATTTGGCAGTTATTGTGCGATCGCTCCCCCAAAAAACTTTTGCCAAAGGGAATTTTATTTACACCTACCTACCCAACAAAATTGCCAATGCCATTGTTGGTAATAGGTTTTGGCAAGCATTTCATCTAGATTTACTACATGTAAATCTAGATGAAATAAAAGTAATTCCTTTGACTAAAAATAGTTATAGGACTTACGCAAAAATCGCCCAAAAGCTTAATTTATCGAACCGCCAAGACGCCAAGAACGCCAAGAATTCGTAGAGCGTGCGTAAGTCCTAAGTTAATCTCAAACGTGGTCTTAAACTATAGGATTCCTATTTGATTTTTGAATAAACACCGTACACCTCGAAAAGCCTGATTCCCTACTCCCTACTCCCTATTCCCTACTCCCCGCCTACGCAAATAATTTCAAAAATCAAAGCGGATTACTATAGTTGATTTCTTTGAGAATCCGTGTATCTGCTTTGAGAAAATATCTTGAGCAGTGGTGAAAGGCTACCAGTTGATTTCCAGGATACTTTTATTCGGCAAACATTTAATTTGTGTAAAAATAAAGACTAAATATATTTTGTTTAAGTATTTTTGCTGTTACATCATGGTGACAATTGTGGAAACTGAAGACTAAACTCATTACCACATAAGTTACCTAAATACATTTCAGTAGAGAAGATGCTCGAAAGTCGTGCTGCATTCCATAGTCAGTTCGGGCAAATTCTATTTGTAATATTAAACGGTCTTTATCAGTAGGAGTAATTCCTTTATGAAAACAAAGCGGATCTTCCACAAATCCAAAACCAGCTTTGCCACAAATCTTTACTAAAGATTCAGAACCATAATAATCGATGATTTCTTCATCTGTCTCTCGTTTACGTAGCCAAAGATGTGACAGCTTCTTCTTATTGTGACTACCACGAACACAGACATGAGGGCCGCTTTGATCATCTACATCAGTCAAATAAAAGAAAAACTTTAGAAACCGATAATCGTCTATATCGTAATGAAACAATTGGGCAGCTTGGCTTTTTTCATAATACGTTGTTTCTCCTGAAAAACTCCACCACATCATATTCCCTTGATGTACTGCTTGAGCATCTAAATATCTAGCAGCTATTGCCAATAATTTTGGATCATTTTGAAGTTTTTTTATAACAGGGCAAAGCAAAGATGTATTAAAATAACTACCGATGATAAAATGTTTTCCTGACTTGAGTTTAGCTTGTTCCTTTTGATGATAAAAGAAACCCATATTTGTTTTTCGATTGCCATAACAAACTGTTGAATGAGCAAATTCTACTATTTCTTTAACAATATCTTGGGGTAAATTAATTCCCAAATATAATCCATCAGTTTTGAGAGTGTTTACAACGTCGTCTACATTCACATCTGAAAAACAACTATTGCTTTCATTAATGAGTGATAAATATAGTTTATTTGAGGGGTGACAAAGAAATGTCATTATAGCTCGCCCAGTTTTAAATCGGGCAATTTTACGCATTAAAAGCCATCTCGGATTTTTAGTCAATCCTTTATAATTTTCATAACAAATATCATAAAATTTGGAAAAAATTCTCTCTAGAAAGTTGTTGAATAAACTTATAGACATAAGTCTCCTGAGATTCATGTAGTAGAATGCGTTCACAAAGTAACTCCAAAGGAGTACCGCAAAAACCCTTTTGCAGAAAAACTAATTTATACTTACGTAAGTAATATCATGTAATTTGGCTCTAAATTGTGAAATAATGAATAATACTTGCTGAGAGTCTATTTACTGTTTCTTTTTATAAGTCAGTCTTTTTTAAAGAGTTACTGAGAGGTTGAAGGGTATTGAGCATAGGGCATTGTTCAACAAGTAGGAGAGCAAACAGAAAATTCTTTCCCTCCTGCCTCTTGAAAGTTTGCACTCCCCATAAGGGTGTAGAATCAGGGTTTATGTCTTCATAGATTGAATATCCCAGTTGTTTGCTACACAAGTATAGGTAAAGAATTATGCCAATATCGCAGGAGCTAAGGTGCTTTGGATATCACCTGATTCTAGGCATTTCTGGCACAACATTAAGCGATGATGATAAACGTGCCCTCAATGAATTGAAACCGATTGGAGTAATCTTTTTCGCCAAGAACTTTTTGGATAGCACTCCATATCAGGTTTGGCTAGAAAGCTTCAAAGATTTAAACAATCAGATACGAGACTATACTGAACGTGATTCGATGTTTATGACTTTGGATCATGAAGGAGGTCGTGTCATTCGTACACCATTGCCGATTACACGGTTTCCTCATGCGTTATTGCTGCGATCGCACGCCCGCGAAGTAGCAAAAGCCACAGCAGTAGAACTAAAATCACTGGGAATAAATTTATGTTGGACACCTGTAGCAGATATTTTTTCTTATCCCCACAACCCCGTGATTGGGCCTCGTGCCTTTGGTAACACTCCCGAAACTGCTACTCAAGGTGCGCGTGACTACTACCTTGGACTTCAAGAGTCAGGAATTTTGGGATGCGCCAAACACTTCCCCGGACATGGAGACACCAGCAAAGACTCTCACATTGAGCTACCAATACTGAATTTAACTTTAGAAGACCTGCGACTTCGAGAACTTATACCTTTCAGAGCTTTAATCGAAGTACAGATTCCTTTAATCATGACTGCCCATATTTTATTTCCTAAGATAGATGCTGATGTGCCAGCAACGCTTTCCCAGCCTATCCTCAAAACCATACTTAGAGAGGAACTTAGCTTTGAGGGAGTAGTTGTATCTGACGACTTAGATATGAAAGCGATCTCAGATATGTTTATTCAAGCTGGTACTGTAGCGCGGTCATTTCATGCAGGCTGCGACCTGTTTATTGTCTCGCGTAATATTAATTCATCATCTATTGAAAGAACTTATCAGATTGCTGAAGATTTTGTCGATTCCCTCAGTAAGGGCAGCTTAGATGAATCAGTAGTGGAAGCAGCCAAAGAAAGAATCAATAAACTACTGGCAGTAACACCGCAATATCCCGTAAATGCTCTGGATAAAGATATATTATTACAACATGCTCAACTAGCGATCGCTAGTTCCTATTCATAACCTAACGTGCATTCAAGTTGCATATTAGCAATTTTCAAAAGGCTAGCTAGGATTGCATTTCTGAATTTTGAATTTTGAATTTTGAATTGCTTAGTGGGTGGTATAGGGGTCGAACCTATTTCTGCGAGTTAAAAGCTCGCTGCACAGCCGTTATGCCAACCACCCTAGTTAATTTAAATAAGAAATGAGCAAGTGCGATCGTACATTTACATCGCAAGCGTTGTAACACCAACACTAGATATAAATCCACCAGGGAGGTACTGCCCCTCCTATTTCTGTGTTATCAGCACAGCGCCTCACTTTTCGGCTTCAGGTGGATAGGCGGAAGATGGAGGAATTGTAGCTTGCTTCCCGTAGGGTACCCCTACAGTTGCCCATACCCTGGTTTTCAAGACCAGTTGCCGTCCATTCAGCGGCATCTTCCATTCAAGGGTGCCTGACGGGACTTGAACCCGCTATGACTGGTTCCACAAACCAGCGCCTCGACCACTTTGGCTTCAGACACCATCAGTGGAATCAATGGGACTTGAACCCATAACCTCCTGCTTGCAAGGCAGGCGCTCTAGCCATTTGAGCTATGACCCCATCAAACAAGTGAAAATAACAGAATAAAAAGTAATAAAGAAAAAGAAATAATTAAATTCTTTTTTTTGACTTTTGACTTTTGACTTGTTTAGGCGGGAGTGGCAGGACTTGAACCCACAACTTTCGAGGTAGAAGCTCGAAGCTCTATCCCATTGAGCTACACTCCCAATACTTGGTAGTCCTGGCAGGAATTGAACCTGCAACCCTTTGCTTGTAGGACAACTGCTCTACCGTTGAGCTACAGGACTACGCAAGCGAGTGGAGGGACTTGAACCCACGCACTGAGTATGGCGCACTCAGATGCTACCGATTACATCACACCCGCAAGCTTCAGAGCGGACGGCGAGATTTGAACTCGCACCAAGACGTTGGAAGCGTCTCATGCTGCCGTTACATCACACCCGCATCAAGCTGGTAACAGGAATTGAACCTGCAACCTACTGATTACAAGTCAGTTGCTCTGCCAATTGAGCTACACCAGCACTAATTTTGGTGACGGGGGCAGGAGTCGAACCTGCCGATGTTCAGGTTATGAGCCTGACGAGCCACCGTTGCTCTATCCCCGCATATTCACCAATACCCTTGACTAGATTTGAACCAGCAACCTCTTCGTTCTAAGCGTAGACGCGAAGCGGCTTCCCGCAGGGTAGCGCCTCTTCCGTTGGGCTACAAGGGCAAAGTCTGAGTGGCAGGGATTGAACCTGCGACCTGGAGTTCCCAAAACTCCCGCGCTCCCAACTGCGCCACACCCAGATATTTTGCTACTCTCGGTAAGCGTGCGTCTTCCGTTTTGCCACGAGAGCTTGTACCAATTCTCTAAAATCCCGCAACAAATTCAAACCTAGAAACCCAGATGAAATCTGACTTTCTGAATTACGAATTACGAATTACGAATTACGAATTGGTATTAGTTACTCCTGGTGGGAGTCGAACCCACAACCAAACAGATTTTAAGTCTGCCACCTCTTCCAATTGGGCTACAGGAGCAAATTTTGGTACTCTTGGTGGGAATTGAACCCACAACATACCGTTTTTGAGACGGCAGCCTCTTCCAGTTGGGCTACAAGAGCAAAGTTTGGCAGCCCCACCAGGGGTCGAACCTGGAATCTTCGCCTTCAAAGGGCGCTATGTTCCCAATTACACCACAGGGCTTTATTGCCAGGGCAGGGTTTGAACCTGCAACCTCATCGTTCAGAGCGATGCGACTTACCAATTCGTCCACCCGGCAATGATTGGCTGCCTCAGTAGGACTCGAACCTACAACCGCGCGGTTAACAGCCGCTTGCTCTACCATTGAGCTATGAGGCAACGAAGCCCCCCAGGTCGGAATCGAACCGACGACCTCCTGTTTTTCAAACAGGCGCTAACTACCAACTGAGCTACCGGGGGATAGGAAAAGAGATCATCTAACGAGAGCGGAGGGATTTGAACCCTCAAGTCCTCAGTTTCGTAGACTGAGATGTTATCCGATTACACCACACTCTCAAAGCGGAGAGAACAGGATTTGAACCTGCGACGGGTAAACACCCGCTTCCTCTTAGCAGGAGGACGCTTTAGGCCACTCAGCCACCTCTCCATAATGGGTCGAGCAGGATTTGAACCTGCGTGCAAAAAAGAACAGTTTTACAGACTGTCGCCTTCAGCCAGACTCGGCCACCGACCCATAATCATTCCCTCGACGAGAATTGAACTCGCATCTGTGCTTTGAAAGAGCACTGACTTAACCATTCGTCCACGAGGGCATAATTGAGCGAATTTTAGATTTTCAATTTTAGATTTTGGATTAAATTTTTTAATCTAAAATTGTCTGACACAGGGACTAGGATTTGAACCTAGAACATCGGATTTGGAGTCACGAGGTGTTGCCGTTACACCATCCCTGCATTTGGTGGCAGCGACGGGATTTGCACCCGCATATACCAGGGTATGAACCTGGGGCTTTGCTGATTAAGCTACGCTGCGGAAAGCACCAGAGGCTGAGGTGAGATTTGAACTCACGATATCGGTTTTGCAGACCGACGCCTTCGACCACTTGGCTACTCAGCCATTTGGGAACCTCGACGAAGTTGCACCTGCTTGAGAGGCACAGCGACTTATCTAGTCGTCCACAAGGCTACACGGGAGCAACGAGAATCGAACCCGTAACCTATCGCTCGACAGGCGATCGCTCTAGCCATTTGAGCTATACTCCCATATTTGATATCTGTGCCTAATATTTAGGTTTTTAGGCACAGATTTGTTTGGTGAACTTGCCCATTTCTTATTTAGTTTTCAAGGTTCAGAAAAATTACTTTTAACTGTTAGAAACTGTTAGGAAAACAACCGAAACTCTAGGTAACAAGCCTGTTGTGTATTACGGATGTATTCTGTGGTTTTGCTGAGTGCAAACTTAAAACTTTTTTGGTTGATTGCTTCTACTTCCGATGGTTTGCAAGTAGGAACAGCTTTGTTGACTGAGGACTTTGGTTTATTCCAACGCCTGTCCTTTAGTTGTATGTAGAACATGACTTTGACCCTTGAGAAGCTTTGTCTTTCGCCTCACTACATTTATACTACAAAACACTACAAGAGGTGTCAAGGGGTTTCAGAAAAATTTTTTGAAATTGTCTAGAAAAGCTTCTGCACTTAATATTTGAGCTTGCTAAACCCTCTGAAAAGTCAAACTACAGCTTATGAGTGGGTGAATCTTTAAAAGCCTGACGTGACAAACAACTACCTCAAGCGACAACAGATAATTAGTTTTGTCGCGATCGCTTCTACAATTACAGCTTGTAGTATTGCCCCACAATTGGGTTGAACAAGCCTTTAAGCAAAATCCATACTGCACAAGTTCAAGCTCATCCAGCAAAGGGCCAAATTAATGCCAAAATACCGCCATCTGTATTGAAAGGCGGGAAAACCAGATTCTATTGTTTTGATGCATGACGGTAGTGGCGACAATACGGTTCGGTTTACTTCCCGAATTTTAGATTTTAAATTTTGATTTTGGATTAAATAATCCAAAATCCAAAAAGGTCTGTTCTCGCAGTGTCTCCAAGAGTTACCCCCGAATTTCAACGCGAGAACAAATCTAAAATCTAAAATCTAAAATCCAAAATTGAGTCACCCTACTATTTCGTTTATTCGCTCATGACAGAAGCACAAGCTTGAGCTTCCTGCCAAAGTTTATGCAAAAAGAACTCAGCGCGATCGCTCATAGTGGTGAAAAACACACCTACAGCATCCTTAGAACTATCTAATAGCCAAGAACCCCGCAGGGTGACTTCCATATATTCAGCATCGCAGGCACAGAGGGCAATGATTTCTCTGTCATCCCTTTTTACCTCAGCCTTAAGCACTTCTACTCCTGGCAAATCAACAGGAAGCAAAAAGGAAGCGGTACTGGGTTCAATGCATAAACTTTGCCCAACTCGCAGGGCTAAAATCACTCGCTGTGCTACCCATTCTTCTAGCGACAGAGTGAGACATTCTAAATCAAAACTGCTTTCAGTATAAGTTAATTTCAGCATTCCTTATGCTCTCCTGTTATTCCAGGCTTCCTTGCATATCTATCCAAAACTGTTCGGCAAAAGAAATTGCGGGGTGGATTGGTGCTTTTGGTTTGGTACGCAGTTGCATACCAGCCTCAAACAGGGTGCGTAGACGCGAAGCGGCTTGTCGCCAGACATCGCCTTTACGGGAGTTACATTTCTCACAAGCTGTGACTAGGTTATCCCAAGTGTGAGAACCGCCTCTGGATCGCGGCATCACATGATCTAGCGTTAAATGTTTGCCACCACCGCAGTATTGGCAAGTGTGATGATCTCGTCGCAACACTTCCCGCCGATTTACTGGCGGAACTTTCCACATCCGCTCATTAGAAGTAACTGTTAAGCGAATGTGTTTTGGCACATCAATGACCAAACTGGGTGAATGAACTCGCCATCCGCCTTCTGTGGTAAAACCCAGAGGTTGAGCTTTGTCTGTTAGTAACAGCACAATCGCCCGCTTGATATTGATCCGACACAGTGGCAAGTAATTTTGAGAAAACACCACCACAGATTGCTCTAACACTTGCATTGCGTTCGCGCCGCGCATTGAAGATATCGTCACAGCTTAACTCCTTATAAAAAAACCCCCGCTTCAAGTTTTCGGTGAAGCGGGGGTTAGAATTGACCGGAAAATTTTCTGGTCTCATATCGGTACAGTATTCCTTTGTCTGTACCCCCCCGTTTCTTCATCTAGTTCTGGTTTTCCTATCAGCGCACTAATGCTGAGATGTCTAAAATCATAATTACCCTCTGTGATTTGCCCATGATTTCGGCTACCATCGCCCATAAATAAATACTCCACTTCCATAGCAGCCGATTCCCAACCGATTCGGCAATTGGTAGCGCACAAAATTGAAGTAGAGATGGGGTAAATGGATTTCACAGAAAATTTCACCTATTGAATATCGCTTTAAACATACTACACTTGTATTACTATCTTGTCTATCCCTTTAAGGAGAAATAGTAATGCATAC
>NZ_JAIVFR010000330.1 GCF_020829685.1 Nostoc sp. CHAB 5715
GAACCTCAAATCTATATACAGAGAGACTTTGACATCGTTTTGCCTAGTTTCTTGATATATCTGGGTTTCAAGCATTTTTAAGCCTTTGGTGTATTTGTCTTGCCCTGCATGGGTTTGAGGCTTGTTTCTGCCTCAAAAATGTTTAAGTCCCGTTAATTGATAAAAACTTGAGTAAAACTTATCAAGCAATTGATGACTAATCTTTTTCTAGCATTTAAACAACAGCCGCCTCTGGAATCGCGCCTTGCATTCTCCCGAAAGCATCAATCAAATTCTGCAATTGTTGATCTGCTTTAAAAACTCCTAACCCGCGCACCGTCACTTTACCTGGAGAATACACAAAGCGCGTTTTGAGATTGTCTGGTAAATTCGCCGCCAACAAGTTCCAAGCGGGTTCCTCCATCGGTGTTTCTAAAACGACGTGCTGCTTGTTTTCTGGTTTAATCCGGCTAAATCCGAGCTTTTTCGCTAGCTGTTTGAGTTCCATGACTCGCAAAAGTTGATTTGCAGAGACTGGTAAATTACCATAGCGATCGCTCCACTCGGCTGCAATCTGTTTTAATTCTGATTTAGATTTAGCTGTGGCCACCGCCCGGTATGCACTCATCTTTTGATCCAAATCAGTAATATAATCTGCTGGGATAAATGCTGTAAGGTTGAGATCAATCTGGGTATCCTCCACTTGCGGAATTTCTTGTCCTCGGATTTCCCGAATTGCTTCTTCTAGCATTTCCATGTATAAATCAAAACCAATGGCATCCATTTGACCGGATTGTTCTGCACCTAGCAAGTTACCCACGCCTCTGATTTCCATGTCGCGCATCGCTAGCTGATACCCAGAACCCAACTGAGTAAATTCCTGAATCGCTCGTAAACGTTGCCGTGCCGCGTCAGATAATGCCCGTTGCTTCGGATAAAATAACCAAGCATGAGCTTGGATACCTGCACGTCCCACACGACCGCGTAATTGATACAACTGTGCTAATCCAAAGCGGTGAGCATCTTCAATTAAAATGGTGTTGACTCGTGGAATATCTAAGCCAGATTCAATAATTGTTGTACAAACGAGGATATCTGCATCGCCATTGCTGAAAGTGAGCATGGTTGATTCTAACTCGCTTTCATCCATTTGACCGTGGGCGATCGCAAACCTAGCTCCCGGTATTACTTCTCGTAAATTGGCTGTTGTCTCTTCAATTCCATCCACCCGTGTAACTACATAGAACACCTGCCCGCCTCTGTCTAATTCTTGACGGATTGCAGTGCGGATACTTTCAGAATTAATCGGTGACAGATGGGTTTTAATCGGTCGTCTGGTTGGGGGTGGCGTGGTAATCAAACTCATTTCCCGAATTCCCGACAAGGACATATACAAAGTCCGGGGAATGGGAGTGGCGGAGAGGGTAAGCACATCAACCTGAGTTTTTAGGCTTTTAATTTTCTCTTTCTGGTTCACCCCAAACCTCTGTTCTTCATCCACTACCAACAGTCCTAAATCCTTGAATGATACGCCTTTACCTAAAATTTGGTGTGTACCAACCACTACATCTAATTCACCCGTTGCCAATCGCTTTTGAATATCACGGCGTTCTTCAGCAGACCGAAAACGGTTGAGCAAACCGACATTTACGGGGTAGGGTGCAAAACGTTCTTTGAGTGTATGGTAGTGCTGCTGTGTTAAAATAGTGGTTGGCGCAAGGAGTGCCACTTGTTTACCGGCGGTGACTGCTTTAAAAACAGCACGAATCGCCACTTCCGTCTTCCCGAAACCGACATCGCCACAAACTAAGCGATCCATTGGGCGATCGCTTTCCATGTCGCGTTTTACATCTTGGACAGCTTTGAGTTGATCGGTTGTGGGTTGGTAGGGGAAAGAATCTTCGAGTTCCTCCTGCCAAGGCATATCACTTGGAAAGCTAAAACCTTGTTGTTGCGATCGCGCTGCATACAGTTTCAACAAGTCCACCGCCAATTTTTTGATCGCTTTGCGGACTTTATTCTTGGTATTTTCCCAAGCTTTACCGGTCATCCGATTGAGTTCCGGTGCTTTATCACCTGCGGCGCGGAACCGGGATAAAGCACCTACTTGATCGGCTGCGACTCTTAATAAACCGTCAGCATACTGCACCACTAAATAATCACGGGTTTCATTATTAATCGTCAAACTTTCCAGCTTGACAAATTTACCAACACCATGATTTCTGTGAACCACATAATCGCCTGGACGCAGCTTATTGGGATCAACTTGTTTAGAAGTAGCTTTGTGGCGCTTGCGGATATAGCCGGGAGTCGCCAAGGAATGCTGCCCAAAAAATTCCCGATCTGTAATGATTACTAATCGGTACGTAGGCAGGATAAAACCTTCTAGTTCCGCAAGACCAGAATATTTTAGGGCTATGGGAGTATGGTTGATTTGGAGCTTATCTATTGCTTGGTAGTCGCGGGGATTTGGGATAAACTGAGCCGGACAATCATGTTCTTGCAATAGAGAGACAGAACGCGAAGGTTGAGCAGAAATTAGCCAGATCGAGAAATTGCGATCACGTTCTTGGCGGATGGTTTCAGCTAGTTTAGCAAACTGGTGCGGCGTGACTGGAACAGGTCGGCTAGCAAGATTAATCCCATCATTTTCCTCTGATAGTTCCGATAAATATAATGTTTTAAACCTGGCAACATCAGCCAAACACTCATCAAACGACCGATGAATTTTTGGTATTACTAAGGGAGTAGGGAGTGGGGAGTGGGGAGTGGGGGTAGATTCTTCCCCATTCTCTACTCTCCATTCCCTATTCCCCATTCCCCATTGTTCTTGGGCATTTTCCACCCAGCGATCGCTATGAGCATGACACTGTTCTGGCTCATCAATGGCAATCAGCGTATTTTCTGATAAGTAGTTTAGCAGGGACGCTGGTTGCTCGAAAGCCAACCCCAAAAAGCGACGACTACCCTCCAATAATGATGAGTTTTGAGTGCTAAGTTCTGAGTCAGAATTTAACTCATAACTCATAACTCCTAACTCATAACTATTCTTGAGTGCCGCCATGACGATGGGAGCAAAGCTAGTGGGGGTAAGAATTAACTGATCAACTTTATCGAGGGCGGAACGTTGGGTTGCAGGGTCAAATTCCCGCATTTGCTCGATTTCATCACCAAACCATTCCAGCCGGACTGGAAACTCAGATGAAACTGGGTACACATCAACAATATCACCGCGTCGGCTCCACTGTCCTTCTGTTTCCACTAGAGGTACTCTTTCGTACCCCAAAATAGTTATCTTCTCACTGAAGGCATTCAAGTCTAATTCCATCCCCCGCTTCAAAGTAAGACAGAATTGCCCAAAAGCTTCTGGTGGTGGCAAATGAGGTTGCAGCGCCCCTTGAGTAGCCACAATTGCTAAATTTGTCATTTGTCCTTTGTCATTTGTCATTTGTCCTTGGTTTGTCTCTAATGACAACTGACTAATGACTAATGACTCTTGATTTTTGAGCAAATCCGCCAATACCTGCATTTGCCCCCAACTCATCTCAGTTTCCGGGTCAAAAGGTTCGTAGGGAGAAGCCTCGGAGGTGGGGTAAAAATGTACTGTTTGCCATCCCATTGCCTCCAGTTGTGCGTAAACGCGTCCAGCTTCTTCCAGAGTGGCACAAACCACAAACAAATCCTTGCCCTGAGACTGCGCCAATGCCGAAGCCACCAAACCCTTGGGTAGTCGAGGAATGCCATTTAACCGCAATTCTTGTTGTCGGTTTAACTTAGAAATAAATTCAGTGGTAAGTGGCGATCGCGCTAAGGCACGCACAATAGAAGAAAATGACATAAGTACTACTAGTGGTGGGAGTCTTTGTGAGTCAGAAAATCTTGAGGCAGTTTATGTCAACCATTTTAAAAGTGTTAACAGCCTTCTTATTGATTCGGTGGAAGAATAATGCACAGCGACTAATAGACTTAAGAACTATAACTACTACTTTGTGTACAGTCAAAGCATTTATCGAAGTACCTTTAATACTAGATACTAAGAATTGAGCTACGTTCGCTCTGATAAGCCGCAATTTAAACATGTCCTCCATCACTTTTGAAATTTTAATCATTTTGGTGCTCGTTATAGCCAACGGTGTGTTTTCTATGTCTGAGATGGCGGTCGTCTCAGCTCGCAAGGTAAGACTACAGCAGCTTGCCAATCAAGGAGATGCCAAGGCACGGGCAGCACTGAAACTAGCTGAGTCTCCGAATCAATTTTTGTCTACAATTCAGATCGGCATTACCCTGATCGGTATCTTGACTGGTGCCTTCGGCGGAGCAACTATTGCCGAAAAACTAGCGATCTATGTGGGGCGTGTACCCTTCTTAGCACCTTATAGTCAACCGATCTCCTTCGGTATAATTGTTTTGATCATTACCTATTTGTCACTCATTGTTGGCGAATTAGTACCGAAGCGTCTGGCATTAAACAACCCAGAAAGGATTGCATCGACTGTAGCTATTCCAATGCGTGCCTTATCGGCGATCGCTTCCCCAATGGTCTATCTCTTAAGCGCTTCTACAGATTTGATCCTGCGATTACTGGGAATTACAGCTTCTACCGAGCCGCAAGTTACCGAAGAAGAAATTAAAATCTTAATTGAGCAAGGCACTGAGGCCGGAACTTTTGAGGAAGCTGAACAGGATATGGTGGAGCGAGTGTTTCGTTTAGGCGATCGCCCTGTCAGCTACTTAATGACACCCCGTCCCGATATTGTCTGGCTAGACTTAGACGACTCTATTGAAGAAAACCGTCACAAGATGGTTGATAGTGCCTACTCCCGCTATCCAATTTGTCAAGGGGGACTTGATAATGTGCTGGGTGTGATTCCAGTTACCGACTTATTAGCCAGGAGTTTTCGCGGTGAACCCCTGGACTTAACAGTGGGATTACGACAGCCTGTATTTGTGCCAGAAAGCACTCGTGGTTTGAAAGTTTTGGAATTGTTCAAGCAAACGATCACTCACATGGCGCTAGTAGTCGATGAATATGGTGTGATTCAAGGATTAGTCACTCTCAACGACATCATGAGCGAAATCGTGGGTGATGTTCCTTCAACAGATGGGCAAGATCAACCACAAGCCGTGCAACGCGAAGACGGTTCTTGGCTTTTGGATGGGATGTTGCCTGTAGAGGAGTTTTTGGAACTTTTCGGTATGGAAGAGTGGAAATCCGAAGAAAGCGGCAGTTATCAAACCTTAGGTGGTTTTGTCATCACTCATTTAGGCCGTATTCCTGCCGCAGCAGATCATTTTGAATGGCAAAGTATGCGAATTGAAGTGATGGATATGGATGGTAACCGGGTTGATAAGGTGCTAGTTGTACCAAAGGGAAGTAAATCATTGGATACGGCAAAATCTGATTAGTATTGGGCATTGGTAATTGCGGATGTTAGGAGTTAAAAATTAGGAGTTAGGAGTTATTTCTCTCCCAACCCCATGCCCAATGCCCAATGCCCAATACTTCGACTTTGCTCAGTACAAGTGCCCAATGGTATTCTATTTATGCAATTTGTCAAGTATTAGATAGACGTTGGACAGCCTCACCTGCCAACATCTGATGTGCTTGTGCCAAAACTTGAGGGATTTTATCAGCGTGGGGATTGCGAGCGAGACATTGCCCCAAGTCTAATTCATCTAGCCGATCAGCTTTGTTGCCAGGAAACCAATGGCTGGCATTACCAAGCAGGTTGTAACGCATTTTGGCATAGTCTACCAGATCGTAGGCGATCGCTAGATTTCGCAGCCACAAAATCACCCGAATATTTACCTCACCAGGGGTTTGGTCAAAGGTTGGTAGATTTGTCTGCCAGGATTTTACCCAATCTTCTCCCAAAGTAGCGATCGCTTCTTCTTCCAACCTTGCTAAAATTGGCGGTAAAATTTCTGATGCCCGATCTACTAATTCTAAAGTCTTCAGGTGTTCATCAAAATCTTGTGGTTTTGCTGCTCCCAAACTCAGGGTATGCACCTCTTGATGACTCAAACAAAACAAATCATTAAACACCATTGGACTCAAAGGGGCGCAAAGATTTACTAACTTTTGCGGTGGTTTATATAACAAACCTCCTTTATCAGATGGGCTAATAATAAACACCCCCATATCCTGGCGTTTAGCTGCTTCAATTGCCGCCCAATTCCATTGATTAATGTAGTACCAGTGCAGGTTAACATAATCAAATTGATTGGTATTAATTGTCTGCACAATCATATCTGTTGATCCGTGTGTGGAAAAACCAATAAATCTAACTTTTCCCTCTGCTTGCAACTGCTGCGCTACTTCCAAACAGCCACCAGGGCGGATGCTGTAGTCTAATGATTCAGCATGATTGATGCCGTGCAACCCTAAAAGGTCAACATAATCTAGCTGGAGATTTTGCAATGATTGTTCAAATGTCTCGCGGAATTCTTTCGCATCTGCCTTTGGGTTGATTTTGGTCTGAACAATCAACTTTTCGCGGGGAAATTGAGGTAAAACTCTTCCCAATTGCATTTCGGAAGTGCCATAACCACGAGCAGTTTCAATATGATTAATCCCAACCTCAACTGCCCTTCTAATAGTCGCTTCCAGATTTGCCTGGTTATCAGCAGGAATTTCATTATTGGGAACATCTTCCCATTTAAACTGATATCTCATGCCACCGCAGGAAAACACTGGCATCTGTAACTCTGTGCGTCCAAATCGTCTATATAGCATCAGTAGATTGTGAATTGCTTGCCAACTTAAAATCTAAAAACAACAGCCATTCAAGTCTACATTGCCACAATAACTACCTCTGTTCAATCTGTGACACTAGCAAGATTCATTGCATATTAAACTGGCCAGCTTTTTTAGTTATTCGACTGCAACCAGTATTCTATAGCCGTAGTCACATATAGGACTAATATTTGATTTCTGAAAAAGCTCGGTACAACTCGAAAAGCCTAATTCCCTATTCCCTATTCCCTACTCCCCACTCCCTTTCTTCCGTAGATAATTTCAAAAATCAAATACGATTCCT
>NZ_JAIVFR010000331.1 GCF_020829685.1 Nostoc sp. CHAB 5715
ACAAGCAAATCTCCATGCCTGATTTTAAGAACTAGCAATTTTCAATTTAAATTCATTAGGACTTACGCAAAAAGTACTAAAAATCTTAATTTATCGAACCGCCAAGAACGCCAAGAACGCCAAGAATCGTAGAGTTTGCGTAAGTCCTATTCATATTATCTTAACAACTCAAATTTTAGAAAATCTCTGCAATCTTTGTTCTATGCCGACTTGCCCTGTAAGCCGCCTGTGTGTACCAGCAGTAATGAGTCGCCTTTACTAAAAAATCCCTGCTTTAGTAAATCCATCACTCCGTAAAACATTTTGGCGGTATATACGTAATCAAGGGGTACGCGGTGTTCCTGTGTGAACTGCTGGCTGAACACTAGCAACTCATTGTTCACCTTTGCATAGCCGCCGAAGTGGTAATCACATACCAATTCCCAGGAAGCGGGAGAACTATATGGTGCGGGTAAATCAGAGGCGAGGTAATTTGTCAATAAACTTTCGATTTCTTGTGCAAGAAATGCTCCATTTTTTAGAACGGGAAAAGCGATCGCTCTTTGCTTTTCATGCAACGAAAGCGCAATACCTGCTAGTGTGGTAGCTGTACCGCAGGCTACGCATATACGATCAAATGCGTAGGCGTAGCCAGCCTTAGGCATCGCACGATCAATTATCTCTGTGCAACCGCGCACACCATTTAAATTACTCCCGCCTTCGGGAATGATAAACACTTCACCGAAACGTTGTCGCAGATATTCCTCTAACACTGGTGTGTTGCGCTGTCGATACATCTCGCGGTTCAGATATACAAGCTGCATACCCTGTTGTACAGCAAAAGTCAGCGTAGGATTCAACGGTAGCCTCTCCTCCCCACGAATTACACCAATGGTACGAAAACCGAAAAGATTACCAGCCGCCGCAGTTGCATAGATGTGATTGGAATAAGCGCCGCCAAAGGTTAGCAGCGTCGTGAAATTTTTCTCCTTGGCCTTTAAAAGATTGTATTTCAGCTTGAACCACTTGTTGCCATTAACCCACGGGTGCATGAGATCGAGGCGCAGCACATACAGTTCAACACCTGCGCGACGGGCGATTTCGCTGTTGATTTGTTGTAGAGGAGGAGGAAAAAAGGTTAACGACATGCGTAAACATTCTAACTTAGAATTTACCGTCAATGGTGCTAAGGGCAAAAATCTCAAGAGTTGAGTGTTGCTTTGCTCTATGCTTCTGCTTATGGAAATACAGCAATTATGGCGAATGCGATCGCTCAAGGTTTGATCCAAAATGGAGTTAATGTAGAATCAATCAACTGTGAACTAGCCGATTCTGGAAAGATTAACCGCATTGAGGCATTAGCCTATTTAGAATGTACGGTGCAAAATCAACTTGAATGTAGTGATAGATGGTTAGAGTTGCAATGCCATTGTTTTGGCTGACAATGCGATTGTTTCGGCTAACAATGCGATTGTTTCGGCTAACAATGTGATTGTTTCGGCTAACAATGCGATTGTTTCGGCTAACAATGTGATTGTTTCGGCTAACAATGCGATTGTTTTGATTTACAATGGCATTGTTTCACAGGATATGGAAAACCTTACTTTCATTTCTCTCCTCTTAAGACTACGGCGTACACACAAGTCTTGCCGCAGCCATATCTTTATTAAGAAATCTCACACTACGTTTCTATTTTGCCTCTGATTTTTTTAATGCATCTCCCTTTTGTGGTTTACTATCTTGAAACGGCTAGTATACCTATTATGAAAAGCACAAACTTTATTTTGCGAGAGGGAAGGATTGAAGACGCTCATGAGTGCGGTTCAATCTCTTACGAAGCGTTTAAGATCCTTGATGAACGATATAATCTTACTACAGACTGGGCTTCTCCTGAAGCTACAATTAAGTCGTTTTCGTCTCTACTTAAACGTCAAAATGTTTACTCGGTTGTAGCGGAGCTAGATGGACATATTGTGGGCAGTAATTTCCTCTGGAATAATGGGGCAATTGCTGGAATTGGGCCGTTATCTGTTAACCCCATAACACAAGGACGTTCAATTGGTAGGCATCTCATGCAATACGTCTTAGATTACGCACGGCAGCAAGAGTTTACAGGTGTCAGATTAGTGCAAGCTGCTTATAATAGTACTTCATTATCCTTATATACTAAACTCGGATTTCGTGTGCGAGAACCGCTTGCAATCTTAAAAGGTACGGCGCTTCAACTTGAAATTTTAGGCTATGTGGTTCGTAAAGCAACCGCAGCAGATATCGATATCTGCAACCAACTCTGTTTTCAAGTTCATGGTCATGTTCGCCAAATCGAATTACTTGATGCAATTGAGCAGCAAACGCTTACAGTAGTTGAACATAACGGTTGCATAACAGGATATATAACTGTACTTGGCTTGGATGGACACGCAGTTGCACACAGTAATCAAGACCTCAAAGCATTACTGAGCGCTGCAACAGCAATTTCCGAATCAGGATTTCTTTTGCCAACGCGCAATACTGAGTTATTGCGCTGGTGCTTAGAGAGAGGATTGCACATAGTTCGACCAATGACATTGATGAGTATGGGACTGTACAACGAGCCAGTAGGCGCATTTCTACCTTCAATACTCTATTAAATTGCCTGTTGCCGCAATCACTAAACTAAGTACAGCTTTGCGTAAAATCGTGGCGAATTGAGGGTTGAAATTTAAACGCAGAGAGGCGCAGAGGTAAGCGCAAAGGTACGCAGAGAATTCGCTACGAATTAATGAAATGTTGTACTAAGTCAGCACATTTGTAACAATGGTCAACAGAATGCAAACGCTACAAGTGCATTAAATTTTTATATACAAATAATGATCGCATTCCGAAATAGCCTATTTCCGTTTTGAGTTTTAACCCCTGATATTTTCGGGTTGATCCCTCAAATAACATAGTATTCTCACGGAAGCAGAAGCTCTCAAGAAGAATTACATTTCTATTCTCCTGAGATGAAGCTCAATTTTTAGGAACTTTACCCATTGTCGGCTAATCTTAGTGCCAATCCCCGATACCCAATATCGTGATCTAAGATTGTTGGGTATTCTATAAATTGCGATCGCCACTATACCGATGATCGAAGTTGAACATCTGAGTAAAATATACGGTTCCACCCCAGCGATTACTGATGTCACTTTTAGCGTTGAACCTGGGGAGATTTTAGGGTTGTTGGGCCCCAATGGTGCTGGTAAAACCACAACTATGCGGATTCTGGCTGGCTATTTACCGGCAACTAATGGAAATGCCCGGATTGCTGGTTATGATGTCCATGAAAATTCCCTAGCTGTACGCCAACGCATTGGTTATTTACCGGAAACACCGCCTTTATATCCAGAGATGACGGTGGAGGGATTTTTGGATTTTGTCGCCCGAATTAAGGGAGTATCAGCAGGCGATCGCCCCAACAAGGTAACAGCCGCTATCGAACGCTGCAACTTAGAAGATAAGCGGCGCGTAATTATTCGCAAACTCTCTAAAGGATACCGCCAACGTGTAGGAATTGCTCAAGCGATCGTCCACGATCCACCAGCGATCATTTTAGATGAACCCACCGTTGGACTCGATCCCCGACAAATAATTGAGGTGCGGAATTTAATTAAAAGCCTTGCTGGTACTCACACAATTATTCTCTCCACGCACATTCTGCCAGAAGTGAGCATGACTTGTAGCCGTGTCGCCATCATCAATCGCGGTAAGGTTGTGGCAACTAATACACCAGAAAACTTAATGACTCAGTTGACAGGTGGTTCCGGGTATGAAATTGAAATAGAAGGAGAAGCTGCTCTAGCGAAACAGGTATTGCAAAAATTAGCGGGTGTAAGTTTGGTAGATGCGTGGAGAAGTTTTTTAGTTGATTGGGTTTAAATTAGATGTTTTTAATCAAGCTAAGTTCATTGAGTAAAGATATACAGAATCTAACCGCTTCTTTTTGTTCTCCCTGTTGTTCGCCTTTCTGCAAAATATCTTGATAAATTACTGACTCCTGCATAATATCCTTCCCCAGGTTTAACTGGGGTTATTTTGCTTATTATTAGCTTTTTTGTTCATCTAACCAAGCTACTAAATCAGATATTTGTGAAAAGTCTAGTAATGCTTCTGCTAAATCATCTAGCTTTTCAACAGATAGCACTCTAATTCTCTCAATCAATGATGAATCTATTTCACCAAAACGCCGATTTAGCTGGCGGATAATTGTACGTTCTTCACCTTGCTTATCTCCTTTCTGCAAAATATCTTGATAAATTACAGACTCTTGCATAATTTCCTCTCCTAAAAATTGCTGAATTAAATCTTTCTCAAACTTTAAACCTGCTAATATTTCTGTGTAAGCTGCGATATTCTGCCTTGTTTCCCTATCCGAAATTTTAGCAACACTCTGGGCAACTTGGGATAATAACCCTTGGGGTGAATCTGTCTGTGTTAAAGGTGCTAACGGTAATAATGCAGGATTATCGAGAAATAACGCCGAATCTTGTTCCTAACTGAACCGTATTGACCTACTACCTATTTTGTGGTTGAGTGGAAGACGATGGGGTTTGTTGTGTCGGGGGTGCTGGTTTGTGAAACCAATCTTTGAATAAGTCTGTGCCATCTTTGATTCCTGATATCAAGGCTGCAAATAATGCTACGATACCCATAATTTCTAATATCCGTGCCCACAAAGGTTGTGTCCAAAGAAGTTTGGGAAGAGAAAGACTTGCTGTGTTTAAACCCAATTCTTTTAACCAGTGTTCTACTGTTTCGGGACGCTTGTCTGGTTCTAATTCCATTGCGTGGAGAATGGCTTGATTGACGCGATCGCTAATCTTATCATTCAATTCGTTAGGTGGAATTAAACGCTTATTGTTATCTTGGCGCTCAATAGCACTTTCTGGCTGTTTTCCTGTTAATAAAAAATATAAAGTTGCCGCAAGAGAATAAATATCAGTCCAAGGTTTACGTCGCGCCTGTTGTCTAGGAGAGTTGGAATACAGTTCAATTGGTGTAAATTTGTCAACCCAGTTACCCCGACTTGACACTGGGTTATCAACAAATCTTCGTGCTAAGTCGAAGTTTATCAAAACAACCTGATGCGTACCCGCCCGCAAAATGATATTTTCTGGTTTCACATCTCGATGCAAAAATCCTTGTTTATGAACTGCAATGAGTGCTTTTCCAATTTGTTGGATGTAATCTAGAGCCTCTTTTGCTGGGAGAAATCCTCGCGGTTGGACAATCTTAGCTAAATTATCTCCTTGAATATACTCCATAACCATGCATTTTAAATCACCTTCCTCGAAGGTATCAATGACTTGGACAATATTCGGATGTTTGCATATTGCTAGTTTACGGGATTCATCTGCAAAACCTGATTTTAAGCGATCGCGGTCTACGTTACTTAATTGATTAAGTAAATTGGAATCCAATGTTTTAATTACAACATTCTTGCCATCCCGATCCTCAGCAAGATAAGTAATATAGGACTAATATTTGATTTCTGAAAAAGCTCGGTACAACTCGAAAAGCCTAATTCCCTATTCCCTATTCCCTATTCCCTACTCCCCACTCCCTTTCTTCTGTAGATAATTTCAAAAATCAAATACGATTCCTATAGCAAAGTTCTCCTGTCTTAAATCTTGTTTAATTTCATACTGATCGCGGTGTAACTTCTGTCCAGATGCCCAAGTCATTGGTTGATTATCTCAGAGAGTTATATTAATTTTTGCATATAGCCATTCTCCTGTGGATGCGATGCCTACGGCGGGCTACGCCTACGCACCTGCTCTCTTCTAAAATTGAGCTGCACATCTATTAATATTTCCCCGCTTACTCTCTTAGGACTTACGCAAAAATCGCCCAAAAGCTTAATTTATCGAACCGCCCTTCGGGTTCACCAGTCGCCTACGGCGGGAAACCCGCCTACAGCGCTGGTTCACCAAGACGCCAAGAACGCCAAGAATTCGTAGAGCGTGCGTAAGTCCTATAAACATAAACCGCCCAGAACTAAAGTTCCGCGGCTCATAGCTTAAGTCCACTTTAGTGGACTAAAAGCCTTTCTTAGTCGTCTTTAGACGACTTTTGCTATTAGCCTCAGAATTTATTCTGAGGCGGGCTAGATGAGAATGAAATAGCCCTGGTATTTACAAAAGACAAATAACTAACTCTCAACTTCAGTTATTAGCCATTAGTCTTTACAAATGACAAATGACTAATTCTCAACTTCCGGCAACCAAATAATAAACGTAGTTCCCGGCGCATCGGGTGAAGTTAATTTAGAGTTGATTGCAGGGCTGAAAACCTCGATTTCGCCCTGCATTTGCTCTATTAATTGTTTAGCGATCGCTAACCCCAAACCTGTACCGGGTATTTCTGTTTGCGCTTGTACACCCCGATAATGCCGTTCTCCAAGATGTTCTAAATCTTGGGGTGGAATGCCAGGGCCGTTGTCACTGATGACAATTCCTTGAAAATTACCTTTTTGTTGTCCGGCTTGGATTAAGATTTTACCACCAGCAGGAGTGTATTTCAATGCATTATCGATAATGTTACTTAACACCTCTCGTAATGCTTTGATATTGGCATGTACTAGAGGCAAATTGTGCTTAATTTCGGTTATTAATTGTAGATTTCGCTCTTGTGCGATCGCTGTGGCTGATATTAATAATGGTTCTAATATATCTGCTAACGAGCAGTCAACTGCTTTATCTCCGGTTCCCGGCAATAATAACGGCGGTTTGGCGTCTTTTTGCACAGTTGCTTCCACAAATACTTCTTCGGGGAGATGTAGTGGTGCTAAATCTGCCTCTGTTAAGTCAATTACTTGATCAAATTGTTGCAGCAATTCTTGGAGGCGATCGCTTTCCCGGACAATACTATTTGCCACATTTCGGTTTGTGTCTGCTGGTCTGAGCCTTTTTAATAGCAGTTTACCAAAAGTCCGCAATGCCGTTAAAGGGTTACGAAACTGATGCAACAGATTATCCAGCAAATCTCGCTGGTTTTCTTGGAGAACTTGTTGCTCATGCAAT
>NZ_JAIVFR010000332.1 GCF_020829685.1 Nostoc sp. CHAB 5715
ATTGTGACTGGATTTAGCGAGATTGAACGCAGATTAAATCACCTTAGCGAACAAGTGATTGAGATTAAAGCCTATTTAATTCAAAGCCAAGGCACTATTCACAGTGAGTAAGTCTCTGGGGATTCAGGGTAACTGAAACTTTAGGTTTCAAAACCCTTCATTTAGATGAAGGGTTAATAGCATCAGGTCAGAGGAATTATTTTACACAATTCCTGGAATAGCAGGTTTACTACTTTACTCATCAACTTTCCCTGGATGTGCTTACCACCTAGCAATTTTTCACCTTGTTCAGTGACGTTAGCTTTGAGTGAGTCGCGGTAGTTAATCAATTCCTTGGTTAGTTTGTTTTCTGGTAGCCTGCCAGTTTCGACGCCGGTTAAGACGTACTGCCATAAGCTAATTCGACACAGTTGTGAACCGCTAGCCTTTTCAACAAGTCCATCTCCTGACTGTTCCAGAACAGTACCCATACCCAAACGCATTTTGAAAGTGTCGCGGCTGCGGTTGCGTTTAATGCGTTTGGTATCGCCGACTAAACGTCGGACTGTGGTTTCTCCATTTTTGCGATCGCGCTCCGTTTTCTTTATCTCCCGCACTTCGTATTCAATGACTGGCCTGCCATTGACACCCAGGAACGACTCAAAGGGATAAATCCTGGTGAGTAAACGTGATCGCACTCTCAGTCCAAAACCGAACTTATCAAACACCCTCATGTAAGGCTTAAATGCAGAACAGGAAAGCATTTCACTGATTCTTGTCTCTAAGCGCCCTTCATAGAGTGAGATATCACACATCCATTCTGCGTGCAGTTCCAAGATTGGGTCAATCTCAATCCCGTAGTCTTTGGCAATGGATATTTTATAGCGATTTTCGATTCGGGTTTTCCCGGCGGGCGAAATTTCGAGCCTTTTAGCTAACCATCCCCAAAGGGGTGGTAGCAATCCTGGCTTAGTGGATGCACTTTTAGTGTGAGCCACTTCTGGGAACTGCCAAGCTAGAAGCTGCCTTGCATAATTTACAATTGGTGACTGCACCCGGTTAAGGTGTTCAAGCTGCTGGCATAGGTCGCGAAGTTCGTCTATGGGTTCTGGGCGGTGCATGAGAAAGTATCTCAAATTTAATTCTCCAGTCTCCAATCGGTGATCTGGATCGTGACCGTAAGCAGCCATTGCTAAAGCGTCAGCTGGGTCACTTTTATTCGGAAGGTTTTTGCCTCCACGATAACGCCGCAATTCGACGTGACCAACCCAGAGGATTTTGATTTCTAACTTATTGAGGATGGATGCCCACAGTCTTGAATAGTGGTTTCCGGTTGGCTCTAAGATTGCATAATCTGGCTTGATTTCTGCTAGATAATCAGCAAAGTCAAAGGCTGATTTTTGTTTCTTTTTAGCATCAGGATTGGAGTAAAAAGCCGGATATAAAATAGATGCTTTATTTCTTGTTTTACTCCAATATCCCTGTAATCCTCCCTTGGGGTATTGTGTTAAAATGTGAGTGGTTATACTCGATTTGCTAACATCAATTCCCAGAATTGTTAATTCTGTTTTCATGGTTCTGCGATATAAAATGGTGGTTTTCAAGGACTGGCATCCTTTGAGTTACCCGAACTTAATAGCGCACGAATCACCCTAACGCCCCACATGCTTAGGGGCGCGATTCAGGAGTAAACGCATTCGGGAAGTTAACAAGAGAAAAGCCGCGCCAGAAGTTAGGAACGCCTCACTTTAGGGGCGCAATTCAGTCTGAACGCCGCACTTTCTCTAATTAACTTGCTGATTGCTTTGGACACAACCCGCGACGGTGGCTTGTTACCACCGTTTCGGCTACTGTGTCAGGTAGCCATCATCAGGCAGTTATAGAATTTCCAGAGAATCAGCTATTTCTTTAATTTTCTCAGCAGATAATTCACGGTATTGTTCGGTAGCTTTTGCCCCTACATAGCTCCTCCAGTCTTCTATGGTTTCCTCAGTTATTTTGGCAAGAATTTGTATAGCTATTCCCATAGCTAAAGTGTTTAGGACAAATACATCTTTTGACAAAACAACTTTGTTATCGGGTTGAGGGATATTTAAGATTTCTTCATTATTCATAAATTTCATCATCATCAAATTCGTCATCATCTCCCACTAATGAATATTCATTTTCTGGGTCAATAATGTTAAGAGCATCAACCATTGCGCGTCCAGTTAAAACGTCCAATACTGAGTAATTACCCTGCACCATCGCGCTCTCGACTTGATGCATTTTGATTAATCGTTCGAGATCATCTGTACGTAGTGATGGATGAATATCTTCAATAGAATTAATTGGCCTCGGCTCCTGGTTCCCCTCAATCCATCGTTGATGCTGATGAGAGTAAAATTCCCAAAATGCTCTCTTCGCTTCGCTAGTTCCTTGTGGCGGTGCTGTTTCTAAAAAATCAGCAAGTTCTCTACCACGCTCAAATCCTTCGACCCAACATTTCATAGATTCAACCCACTTGCTATTGATGGCAAAGCCACCTTTTACGGTTGCCTCGGTTGCAACTTCGAGCGGATCGGTGTTCCGGCAAATTGCGATAATTTGGGATAAGGCTTGGTACTGAAAACTGCTAAGGCGCTCTATATCAACAATCCACAGGGCAACCACATCACCGTTATCTGTGGTCACGCGCTCTAGGGCGAATGGATCACGCATGGGTATCATTCCGTCTGGAAATAAATCTAATATTGGCTCGTAAGGATTACCGGGTTTGAGTTTTACCCAAGTGTCGTGTTTGGTCATAATTCAAAAAGGGATGATGCCTTAACAGATGATGCCTTAACAATTTCATATTCCCTTTGGAAGTTACGCAATTGTGTTCTAAGTTGGCTGATCTGCGACTCAATTTGCTCTACCATCTCCATCAAGCGGGAGGTTTCCTCGTTTGGATCGTCTCCCTCCAAAACTTTAGCAGACAGTTCTAGACGCTTGGATTCATAATTACCCAGGTTTAGCACCCGTTGGTAAGTAATATTTTTGATTACCATAATTGTGTGATATTTTTTACTTGTACAGTTTGAAGTGTTGGGATTAATTGCGATCGCGTCCCCAAAGACACGATCGCACTCTTATCAGCTATCCAAGACCAACCAGCTGCTGATCAAAAACTACCTCAAAATTACCGCCTCCTTGACGAAGAAGACTTGCATAAGCATCAGCATCAGTGCGGGTACGAAATCGGTAAAAGCAGACATTTTTACCATTGGGCATACGCTCAAAAATTGCCCACGGTCTAAGTCCATCGCGGTAAGTCATGATTTAAAATTCCTAATTGTGTAAAAAAAACACCAGCAATAATCGCTACCAAATGAATGCTGGTGTGTTTACTTGATAAATTCGGACATCTCTACACAAGAATGATTATTTATTATGCATAACTGTGGTTGTCATGTTGTTCCTTGCATTGGTGGGTGTGCATTTGTAAAATATCGCCGCCCAACGTAGTAGTAGGGGCCTGCTCTGTGTCCTTTCGCAGAAGGTAATCACTACCTTGTTTATTCCATAGTCAGTTTTGTAAATGACAAATTCGTTGCCTTCAATATCTGTTATGGCTACCGTCCCCTCACTAAGAAGGGTTTGGAGTTTTTGGGGCAGTTCTTCAATCGTTGTTATGATTTTCTCCTTTTACTAAGTGTGCAGACATCAAAATATCACCGCGCAGACAACGCGTGCCAACGCTCGGCTCTCGGTGATTAAGTTAAGGGTGTTTCCGCGCCGGGGCTAACGCAATGGCGCGGGTGCTTGCTCCTGAATATGCCCTCACAGGCTCGGTGGCAAAGGTGAGGGGGAAGCAAATTTCACGTGATGTTGTAAATCACGTGAAAAAGGACTTATTATTATTTTTCACGTGATTTAGAATTTTGTCAATAGCATTAGCCCGAAATAAATCACGTGTAAAATAGAGGAAATTAAAATGAGCAAGCAACCTACTAATGGGACGCAGAAGAAAAATCCAAGAAAATCAGGAAGTCACCAATGCAACGGTGACAATTCCAACAACCGAGTGGGAAGCGTTCAAGCAGAAAGCAGACAGCATGAAAATGACTCGATCGGACTTGATCAGGGCGATAGCTACCGGAACCGTTCAGATCCAGGAAAAAGACATGAAAGTGGCAGATGGGGTGGTAAGCAAACAAGTGTTGGGAAAATCCTAAAGCGCCTTAAGATTATCGAAGAGTCATACAACAGCGATGTTGGCTCTTATCAAGAAAGGTTAGAAAGTCTATTAGAAGAAAGCAAGGACAAACAAAAGCAGTTTGCACAAGAAGTTCGTCTGTTAGAGGCAGAAATTCTAGATTTAATTTCTGAGGAATCTCCCTCTAATGAAGATCCAAGATTAGAAACTAATGAAAATTCTGAATAAAACCGTCCTGCCTGCTTGGTAAGGGCGGTTTTGTTTTGCTCGCGCGGCGCAGCTTCCTTGAGGGGAATTGCGATCGCGCTGCGGGGAGTGGGGGGAGAAGTGCGATCGCAGTTGACTAATAACTAATGACCAATGACCAGACAACCAATTTACATTGCTTATGCCGTGACCAGTGACAAAGAGGGACTGATGCCCGTGTGCTGGCACACCTCTAAACAGAGAGCGGGTGAAGTGGGAGAAGAACTTGCCCTTGGGGAAGGCTTAAAATTTTACGGCGTTCTCGGGTGTAACCATGCTGATTATCTAGCAATGAATTCCTTTTCCGATGACCACCGCTTGAACGCAAAGAAGCCTTAAAAAACCAAAAAGCCACCAATAGAATTAGCGTTCAAGGGTGGCTTTCTGACAACTAACTAATAGTATTATGCCAAAAAATCCATTTAAAAACAATCTTCCCTGGACGGAATCACACGAAGCATTCTGCTATCAACATCATATTCCACCCGCCGCGAAAATCCTTTGGCAGTGGCTAATGAGGCAAGGGCAAATAGGCAGCGAGATAGAACCAGATTTATCTGAATTTAACGCCTGGGTAGCCAAGACTAGAGGTAAACCTTATGCTCACAACTACCTCAAAAAGATATTTTCTATACTGGTATCATGCCGTGTTTTACAAGTAATTAAACAATATTCTTGGAAGATAACCAAGTTACTTGTAAGACCTCTCGGATGGTTAAATCCACCTAAAAAGGTGCGAGAAAAAAATTTACAAAACCATAATTCAAGTTACGATTTACCCCCCTCAAATGATATCTCAGCCGAACAGGGGGTTAACAGCAGCAGCAATAGTCTTACTCTTACAACCGTCGAATTTGAGGAGTTAGAAAGACAACACGAGATACTTACAGCTTGTGCCTCGATAGCCAACTTTAGTAAATTGACCATTACCTAAGCGGTCATAAATGGGCAATCCTAGACGATAAAGAGGAATCGAGAGCCGTTTAGCGATCGCACCAACATTGGAGTTACCAATCAGCAAATCAGAGCCATCTACTAAACTCTCAAAGTCTTCCAAATCGCCGATAGTGACGCTTTTAACCGGGAGTTTTTCTAGTAGTGGCGATCGCGTCGTTGTCACCACCGCATGAATTTGCGCTCCCATCGATTGCAGGAAATGCACTGTTGACCACAACAAATCTGGTTCCAGTGCTAGAGAAACTCGTTTTGCACCGAAGTAAAAGTGAGTGTCCAACATTGCATCTTGCAACTGACGGCGTTGGCGGCGGTATTTTTCGGGTACGCTGTTACCGCTCAGAATCGCCAATGCTTGGATAAATTCATCTACTGGTTCTAATCCCGTCAGTTCGCCAAACACCTCATAAGGTGTGCCAAAGCGTTCTTCGAGAATCTTTGCAGCCCCCCGCATACTTTCACCCAATGCCAGGGTAAAAGCAGAACTACCTACTTCTCGTAGCTGTTTTAAGGTAGTCCCACTGACCGTAACTGCACTATAAGCATCCTCTAAATGACCATCTAGAGAAGCGCCAAGGTCAGGTACAAAGATAGGCACTAATCCAAAGGCTGTAACTATCTCTTTGATTTCCTGTACATCCCCAGGCGTGAAGGCAGAACCCGCCAAAATCGTGACTTGTTCAGTTCTGAGTCCACCCGCGCGAGGAATTTCCTGAACGATGCTTTCAACAGCAACAGCAAAGCCATCTTGCAACGCACCTTTAAAATCTGGGGTAGGTGCAAAAACGATCGCTAAATCATTCAATTCGGGATGGCGATCGCGGATTTCTTTAAGAAAACCCTCGATGTCATCTCCTCTAGTTTCCGTTAACCCAGTACTACATAAACCAATAATTTCTGGATTAGCCTTTTCTACCAGAGTCAGAATTGCTTGCTCCACATTCTCTTCACCACCCAAGATAGTAGTGACTTCCGTCATCGCTGTGGTAGCTAGGGGAATCGCTTCCCGGAAATGCCGCACTAAGACAACTTTGGCGAAAGCAGTACAACCTTGAGAACCGTGGAATAAGGGCATTGTCCCTTTCAATCCCAAAAAGGCTAAGGTTGCGCCCAAAGCTTGACTTTGCTTGAGGGGATTAACTGTCAATGATTTGTTAGAAATGGTAACGATCGCCATTAAACTACCTCCTTTTTGCTTTCAGAAATAGCATCTACTAGAACAGATGAGGGAGCAGGGGGAGATGAGGGAGCAGGGGGAGCAGGGGGAGATGAGGGAGATCAGGGAGTAAAGGAAGCAAACAAACAATTATTATTCTTCCTCATCCCCCTCATCCCCCTCATCCCCCTCATCCCCCTCATCCCCCTCATCCCCCTCATCCCCCTCATCCCCCTCATCCCCCTCATCCCTCAGTTACTAGATTTGAATGCAATTCAGCCTCGTCCCAAGGAGCGGGTTTGCGTATTTGTTCCCAAATCGGGCTATAGAGAGCTTCGTACAGTTCCCGCGCCATCTCAATCATTCCCACATAACCTGCGCTAAGTTTCCTACCAACAGCGCACTAAACTGCTCAGAAAGCACCAACGTAAACCTTTGCCTTTGCCATTCCACAGGTATGCAAATCCGCGCCAACACAGCTTCTGTCAGTATCAGAGCGGC
>NZ_JAIVFR010000333.1 GCF_020829685.1 Nostoc sp. CHAB 5715
ATTAATCGCTGTCTTTTGACTTACACCTTTGTGCAAAATTGGGATGCTCCCCTACGGTACCCCACTTGCATTTATGCCTATTACCCCGATGATTATTAAGGCGATGGAAATGAGTTTGATAAGTGTGGCAGATTCACGAAACCAGAGAATACCAATAATAGCAATTAAGACAGTTCCCAATCCAGCCCAGACAGAGTAAGCCACACTGACTTCAAGTTTCTTGAGAGCAAGGGTCAAAAAAGTAAAACAAAGTCCGTAAAAGACAGCTATTAATATGGAAGGGCCTATTTTAGTAAACCCTTGCGATAACTTCATGCAAGTTGTGCCTAAAACTTCAAAGAGGATTGCGACGATAAGGTAAATCCAACTTGTTGACATATCTGTTATCAGCAGTTTGTGGGGAATCTCTTATTATCTTATCTCTGTGAAATTCAAAAAATACAACAGGTCGAATTATTATTATTTGCGTGAATCTACTAAAAATTTGTAGGATACGCTACGCGTTGCAAGCTTTAAGAGATTGTTTGAAAAGTCCTCTTGTCGGTATCAAAAGTTTTAGATCCCTCTAAATCCACGCCAGTTGCTCATGGGGGAAACCCCCATGCGCTAAAGCGTCTCCCCTTGGGAGAAGACTGCACTGACTCGCCGATAAATTGGGGGACTTTGATTCCGGTTCCCCCCTTAAAAAGGGGGGTTAGGGGGGATCTAAAAGTACCTCAAATCATAGCGAAACACTTTTCAAACAACCTCTAAGCATCTTGAACCTGACGCTACCCAAAGCTGAAGAAGAAAAGAATGAAACCAATTCGCAATTCGCAATTCGCAATTCGCAATTGAATCAAGCCACCCACAAGGGGTGGGGTTTCTACCTACCTTGGGATACAAAGACTGTTTCGCCCACAAGGGGCGAGGTTTTAAACCTTCACTTTTTTCATAAAGTTGTCAAAGTTAATCTAGCATCATCTGGCTAATTGCAGCTTTATATCTGCTAGCTATTTATTAAACTAAATAAAAAGCGCTCCCCTTTTGGAGAGCGCTTTTTAGTGTGAATGACTCAGCCTATACAGATTTATTACAAAAGTGCAAAATTTCAAATCTTTTATAGTGTGTTATGCACCACCCCAGATTTGAGGTGCGCTAGGACGAATATTATGTCTACTTCAGTAGACTTTAGCTAGGAGCCGCTGAAATTCATTTCTGGGCGGGCGTGGAAGCCAACAGATAAGCGATTTTTAGCTTAAATTGACACCAATGAGCAATGCGCTTTACCCCTACCGCGTAGTCTATTTACCTGAAAATAGCTGTAAGTCCACGCTTAGTGGACTAAGATTTTTCCTTTCACCGAGGATAGCCACGTACATGACTTCAAATCTTGTATTTAGTCCTCTTGAGAGGACTTTAGCTATTAGCCTCGGAATTTATTCCAAGGCGGGATGGCAACGAAGCAGATGATTTAAAAAATACTGGTATTGAGTAATCCTATTTGATTTGTGAGAATTGCAACCCGCAGAACCACAAATTATTTGAGAATTCGCGGATCTTTTTCCTCACGAATGGTTCAGGATTGCTATATAGCAATCCTAAATGAGTCGTGAAAAATATATATAAGGAAACGAACCGCCAAGAACGCCAAGGACGCAAAGAGAAGAAAGAAAAAAGAGATATATAATTTTCACAAATGATTTAGGACTGCTATATAAATCCTAGCCATTTTTCTAGGATGAATTCTCCCCATTTTTCCGATGCCATCTGTGTTGATAAAACGAGACGATATGAACATCTAAAAAAGTTGGCACAAAAATCTTATGTCTTCATTACTGGCTTTATCCAACAGTTTAGCTGATACCGTAGAACAAGCTGGAGGTGCTGTGGTTGCGGTAAATGCGGGTAATCGTGTTTCCCCAAGTGGTATTCACTGGCGTAATAGCATCATTGTTACCTCTGATGAGTCACTCCAGCGCTATGACGACATCACCATCACTTTATCAAATGGTAGTACTGCACCAGTAACACTCATTGGTCATGACTCTAGCACTGATATCGCTGTTTTTAAACTAGAAAATCTAGAAATTCCTGTGGCAAAAGTTGGCGATGCCAAAACGCTTAAAGTTGGTCATCTCGTGTTAGGACTGGCAAGAGGTAGCGAAGGTGATTTAAGGGCAGCGATGGGTGCGGTGAGTGTGGTTAGCGGTGCTTGGCGCAGTATGAATGGCGGAAATATTGACCAATTCATCCGCCCAGACATCACCCTTTACTCTGGTTTTGCAGGTGGGCCGCTTGTAGATGCTGCTGGTTTTGTTGTAGGCATGAATACATCGGGGCGGCGTGGTACTGCTTTGACTATTCCCACTGCTACAGTCGATCGCGTGGTTGATCAATTAGTAGCAAAAGGACGCATTTCAAAAGGCTACTTGGGTGTGGGAATGCAACCTGTACGCTTACCTAAGAACCTGAAAACTGCTCTCAATTTAACTTCTGCAACTGGGGTAATTGTCGTTAATGTTGAGCCAACTGGGCCTGCTGACAATGCAGGTGTGTTGCTTGGCGATGTTTTGGTAAGGTTCGATGGCGTAACTGTGGGCGATACAGGTGATGTATTGGCGCTGCTCAATAGTAGCGATCGCATCGGTAAAACTGTCAATGTGCAAGTTGTCCGGGGTGGAGTGTTAGTTGAGTTAGCGATCGCAGTTGGCGAACGACCTTTGTAATTCGTAATTCGTAATTCGTAATTCGTAATTTAGAACTCGAAGGTTGAGCTTCTGAACTCGGAACTTCCACCTTTTTACTCGAAGGTTGAGCTTCTGAACTCGGAACTTCCACCTTTTTACTCGAAGGTTGAGCTTCTGAACTCGCAACTTCGACCTTTTTGCTCGAAGGTTGAGCTTCTGAACTCGCAACTTCGACCTTTTTGCTCGAACGTTGAGCTTCTGAACTCGGAACTTCCACCTTTTTACTCGAACGTTGAGCTTCTGAACTCGGAACTTCGACCTTTTTACTCGAACGTTGAGCTTCTGAACTCGGAACTGTCAAAATTTGCTTTCTAAAGTTGGGTTGACTAAGCTAATGCGCCTATATATTGCACAAACTCCGTATAGACCGTCATTAGTCATTAGTCATTAGTCATTTGTGTTTTTAAGGACAAAGGACAAATGACAAAGGACATCACCGATTCTATTTTGACATGGGGAAAAATTGTATAACATGGCAAACACAACATTAACTAACATCGCTGCTGAATTAACAGAGGTAGCTGCTAAACTACGCGATCGCACTGTTAAAGTGAAAAGCGGCTCTCTGGGAGTCGGTTCTGGTGTAATTTGGCAATCTGACGGACTAATTATTACTAATGCCCATGTTGCAACCAGCAACCGCGCAACTGTGGAATTGGCAGACGGAAGGATATTTGATGCGGTGCGTACACAATTTGATCCACAGCAGGATTTAGCAGCCTTAAAAATTGTCGCCACTAATTTAACTGCTGCAACTATTGGTAACTCTGAGGCGCTACGAGTGGGTGAATTAGTTTTAGCGGTGGGTAATCCGTTTGCTGAGAGTGGTGCTGTGACAACTGGAATTATTTATGCAAATAATCCACGGGCTATTATGGCTGATTTGCAGCTATATCCTGGAAACTCTGGAGGGCCACTTGCCGATTGTCAAGGCCTTGTTGTGGGAATTAATACGATGATTGTTAATGGTTTGGCTGTGGCAGTTCCCAGCAAAACCGTTGAGCGTTTTTTACAGGGAAATAGTCGTCCGCAACTAGGAGTTACACTGCAACCTGTGCTTATAAGTAGGCGTAGCTTGGGTTTATTGGTGTTGTCAATTCTACCTAACAGTGCGGCAGAAACTGCTGGTGTGCAAATCGGCGATGTTTTAATTGGAGTTTCGGGGCGATTATTCACTAGCATGAATGATTTAACTAAATATCTCCATGAAAGTAAAGGATCTGTGCCGCTACAACTCCTACGCGGTGGGAAGCAATTCGTAATTTATGTTGAGGTGCAGTCTGGGAAAACTGCTGTGGAGGCGACATGATCCGGGTGATGGTAGTTGCCACTTCCCCTGTTGTACGGGCAGGGTTATCAGCTGTGGTAACTACCAATCCTCGGCTGACGGTTGTGGGTAGTGCATCCGATTTGGATGTATTGGCTAGGGAAGTTGGGCAATTACAAGCAGATGTGGTACTGGTAGATTTGAGTGGCAATGTTCAACAATCGGTGTGGGAAAAATTGCCGGTTATTCAAGAACAGCAATATCCATTAGGAATGATCGTCATTGTTGAGGATCTCGACAGCATCGACTTAGAGACGGGGTTACGTTCTGGTATCCGGGGGATATTGCCCAGTACTAGTACAGAGTCAGAAATTGTTGCTGCTGTGGAGGCGATCGCTTTTGGTTTGGTGGTGCTGCACCCGGATGCTGTAGAATTATTATCTATCCGGGAAAAAGTGGTGGCGAATCCTGTACAAACCTTGACACCACGCGAGATAGAGGTTTTAGGTATGCTTGGTTCCGGGTTGGGGAATAAAGCGATCGCTAAAAGCTTACACATTTCGGAGCATACGGTTAAATTTCATCTTTCATCCATTTTTCAAAAGCTCAGTGTCTCCAGCCGCACCGAGGCTGTTGCTGTGGGTGTGCGATTGGGTTTGATTATGCTGTAATCTGTAATGAATTCTCGGTTGGATGTAATAGATTTCTTGCATACAGCGATTTTCAGTTGAGTAGACATAAAAAAGACCTCACCCCAAACCTGATTTACTAAGGTTTTAGCTTTAGTTTTACCCCACCCTAACCATCACTGCGATTAAGTAGGTAATCTTTGGGATTCAATTGGAATTTTCCCGCAGGTTTAGTCAGTACATGCTCCACGTCTTGGGTCTATCTTTGTAGTATGTAAAGAAGCACTTTTGACCTGAGATTATGCCCTCCTCTAAAAAACCCCTCACCTACCCATCCAGCCACAAAAGTAATCAAGTCGATAACTACCACAGTACTTTAGTCGCAGATCCTTACCGATGGTTAGAAGATCCTGACTCTGAAGAAACAAGGGCTTGGATTGAGGCACAAAATCAAGTTACTTTTGACTACTTGAGTGAAATTCCTACCAGAGAAAAAATTAAACAGCGCCTCACCAAACTTTGGGATTATGAAAAATATGGCATCCCTTTTCAAGAAGGTGAACGCTACTTTTATTTCAAAAATGACGGACTGCAAAACCAAAGTGTCCTCTATACTCTAAAAACCCTCGACGACCAACCCAAAGTTTTACTCGACCCTAATAAACTTTCAGAAGATGGTACTGTTGCTCTTTCAGGATTGTCTATTAGCGAGGATGGTAAACTTTTAGCATACGGCCTATCCGCCTCTGGTTCTGATTGGCAAGAGTGGAAAGTACGCGATGTCGAAACTGGTGAAGACCTGCAAGACCATCTGAAGTGGATTAAATTTTCTGGTGCATCGTGGACACATGATAATCAAGGTTTCTTTTACAGCCGCTACGATGAGCCTAATGAAAAAACTCAATTAGAAGATGTTAACTATTATCAAAAGCTCTACTATCATCAACTAGGTAAACCCCAATCAGAAGATGCACTAATTTATCATCGTCCCGATCAAAAGGAATGGGGTTTTAGTGGCGGTGTTACTGAAGATGGACGCTATTTAATAATTTCAATTTGGCTAGGAACTGACTCTAAAAATTTGGTTTTCTTTAAAGATTTGAATAACCTTAATGCTGAAGTCGTAGAACTAATTAACCAATTTGAGGCAGATTACAGCTTTATCGACAATGATGATAGCGTGTTTTATTTCCGCACGGATTTAAATGCACCACGGGGACGAGTAATTGCCATTGACACCAAAAACCCTGCGCCAGAAAACTGGCGAGAAATCATTCCCCAATCAGCAGAAACGTTGGAAAGTGTAGGCATACTTAATAACCAATTTGTTGCTGATTACCTCAAAGATGCTCACAGCCAAATTAAAATTTTTGACCTCAAAGGTGCGTTTATTCGTGAGGTAGAATTACCTGGACTCGGTTCAGCCGGAGGTTTTGGAGGGAAGCGTCATGATACCGAAACTTTTTATAGTTTCACCAGTTTCACCACACCAGGAACTATCTATCGCTACGATATGGTAACTGGTAAAAGTACCATTTTCCGCCAGCCACAGGTAGATTTTAATCCTGATGATTACGAAACTAAACAAGTCTTTTATTATAGCAAAGATGGTACTAGAATACCAATGTTTATCACTCATAAAAAGGGCATAAACTTAGATGGAAATAACCCGACTTATCTCTATGCCTATGGTGGTTTTAATGCCTCAATGACACCTGGTTTTTCTGTGAGTCTTTTGGTGTGGATGGAGATGGGTGGTGTCTATGCTATGCCTAATATACGCGGCGGTGGAGAATACGGTGAAGAATGGCATCAAGCAGGAATGAAGGATAAAAAGCAGAATGTCTTTGATGACTTTATTGGTGCAGCTGAGTGGTTGATTGCTAATAAGTATACTAAGACTGAGAAGCTAGCGATCGCAGGTGGTAGTAACGGCGGTTTATTAGTAGGTGCTTGTATAACCCAACGTCCCGATTTATTTGGTGCAGCTTTACCAGCAGTCGGCGTGATGGATATGTTGCGGTTCCACAAATTTACCATCGGTTGGGCTTGGACTTCCGAATATGGTTCAGCAGATAATCCAAAAGAGTTTCCAGCGCTGTATGCTTATTCGCCACTACACAACATCAAACCAGATACAGCTTACCCAGCAACCTTAATTACCACAGCCGATCATGACGATCGCGTTGTCCCTGCTCATAGTTTCAAATTTGCCGCCGCTTTGCAAGCAAATCACGCAGGTGATGCGCCAACGCTAATTAGAATTGAGACTAAGGCAGGGCATGGTGCAGGTAAACCCACTGCTAAAATTATCGAAGAAGCCGCAGATAAATGGGCTTTTTTGGTGCGTACTTTGAATGTTGAAGTTTAGG